>JAHWJK010000150.1 GCA_019348445.1 Actinomycetota bacterium
GACTTGGCTTCGGCCCAGTTGGTGCCGGTGGAGATGTCGACCGCGAGTGGGACCTTCATCTCGCACACCTCGGTCATCTCTCGGCGCACGAGGTCCGTCGCCGCGTCGATCTCATCGTGGGGCGCTTCGAACACGAGCTCGTCGTGCACCGTCAGGATCATCTTCGTGTCGAGGCCCGAGTCCCGCAGTGCGAGGTCCACGTTGATCATCGCGAGTTTCATGATGTCGGCCGCGGTCCCCTGGATCGGAGCGTTCAGAGCTTGCCGTTCGCCGATCGCGCGGATGCGTGGGTTGCCGCTACCGAGCTCCGGCAGGTACCTGCGCCGCCCGAACATCGTCGTCGTGAAGCCGTCCCGGTGTGCTTGCTTGACGATGTCGTCGAGGAAATCGGCAACCCCTTGGAACTGGTCGAAGTACGTATCCATGATGTCTTCGGCTTCCGGGCGGGGGATGTTCAAGCGATCGGCGAGGCCGGGCGCGCCCATCCCGTAGGCGAGGCCGTAATTGATCATCTTCGCGGTCGAACGATGCTTGGTCGTCAATTCGCCGGGCGCAACGCCGAACACCGCCGCACCGGTCGCGGCGTGAACGTCCTCCTCGTTCTCGAATACCGCAACGAGGATCGGGTCCTCGGACAGATGCGCCATGACCCGCAGCTCGATCTGCGAATAGTCCGCCGACAAGAGGACGTTGCCCTGCTCCGCGATGAACGCACGACGGATCTGCTTGCCGAGTTCCGTCCGGATCGGGATGTTCATCAGGTTCGGGTTCGTGCTCGACAACCGCCCGGTCGCGGCAACCGTTTGGTCGTAGGTCGTGTGGACGCGGCAGTCCTCGGGATCGACGAGCGGAGGCAGTGCATCGACGTAGGTGTTCTTGAGCTTCGAGAGCTCGCGGTACTCGAGAAGCTTCGGCACGAACGGGTGTTGGTCCACGAGCTGTTGCAACGCGCGAGCGTCGGTCGACAAGCCGCTCTTGGTGCGCCGCGTCGTCTTGAGCCCGAGCTTGTCGTAGAGCAGAACGCGCAATTGCGTCGGCGAGCCGAGGTTCAGTCGCTCCCCCGCCAGCTCGTAACACTCGGTCTCGAGTTCCGAGATCCGTTTGTCGAGATCGCGCGCCATCTCCGCGAGGTAGTCGAGGTCGACCATCACGCCGACGCGCTCCATCCGCGCCAGTACGGGGATCAGCGGGTGCTCGATGTCCCGGTAGAGCTCCATCATCTGAAGCCGGTCGAGCTCGGGCTCGATCGCGGCGGCAACCTCGGCGACGGCCAGCGCGCGGAGCGACGCGGACTCGGATTCCAGCTCCTCGACGGCGTCGCCGCCCAGGTCGAGCGACGCTTGCGCTCCATCGTCACGGTCCTCGCTGCCAACCGCTTTCAGTTCGCGGCCGGTGTATTTACGAGCGACCTCTTCCAGCGCGTAACCGGTGGCACCGGGATCGAGCAGATAGCCGCCGATCTGGGTGTCGAGCCGCAGCCCCCGTAGCTCGATGCCGATCGCCTCGAGCGAGATCAGGACGGCACGAGCACCGTGAGCGACTTTCGTCAGGTGCTCGTTCTCCAGCGGCTCCTTCAGGGCCGCTGCCACTTCCGCGTGGCTCACTCCGCTCGGTCCGACCGGTACGAACGCCGTGCGACCACCGGCCCACGCGAATGCCAGCCACCGGGGCCCCCCACGCGGAGAGACAGGAGTCAGATCGATCGCCACATCGTTCGCGTCCACGAGCTCGGCCGCGAGATCCGCGAGTGCACCGGCCGTCTCGAACGAGCGCAGTTCCAGCTCGAAGGCCTCGCCTTCACCTTCGGCTGCTTCCGGAAGATCGGCGAGCAGGCGCTCGAGCAAGCTCCTGAACTCGAGGGACTTGTAGACGTCGCGCAGCTCGTCCATGTCCCACGCGCCCATCTTCATGTCGTCGAGGCCGACGTCTTCTAGCGGCACCTCCGCGAGGGTGGACAGTCTCTTGTTGATCGCAACCTGGTCACCGTGCGCGGCGAGGTTCTGCGACAGCTTCGGCGTCTGCTCGTGCGCGTGCGCCACGGCTTCCTCTGCAGAGCCGTACTTCTGCACGAGCTTCGCCGCGGTCTTGGTGCCGACCCCGGGGACGCCGGGGAGGTTGTCCGAGTTGTCGCCTTCCAGCGCCTTCAGATCCACGTACTTGGTCGGCGGCACCCCGTAGCGGTCCTCGACCGCCTTCGCATCCATCTCGACTATGTCGGTGATACCCCGGCGGTTGTAGAGCACGTGGATGTTCTTGTTGACGAGCTGGAAGAAGTCGCGGTCGCCGGTGACGATCCTGACGTTGACGCCTTCTTTCTCGGCGCATTTCGCAAGGAACGCGATGACGTCGTCTGCCTCGTGTCCCGCGAGCTCGAAGGTCGGGATCTGCATCACGCGCAGCACCTCGCGTACGAGCGGCATCTGCGACGTGAACGTATCCGGCGCCGTCGACCGGTTGCTCTTGTAATCGGAGTACTCGGCAGTCCGCTCGAGCGGGGCCCCCATGTCGAAGCAACACGCGATGTAGTCGGGCTTCTGCTCCTGGAGCAACTTGATGAGCATCGCGGTGAATCCGTAGACCGCGTTCGTGTGTGTTCCGTCGGTTGTCGTCAGGTCTTCCGGCAGCGCGAAGAAGGCCCGGAATGCGAGCGAATAGCCATCGAGGAGGAGGAGCTTCGGTTTCTTCGCGGTCTTCGTCGCCATGCAGGCTGAGACTATCGAGGGGCAGACGCCGACCGGCGCGGCCGAGTAAGTCCTTACAATCGGCCGATGCCAGCATCACCCGACCTCCGCAACCTGAACCCGGCGCTCAAGGAGTATCTCGAGGCGGTGTACGAGCTCGAGGAAGAGGGCCAGCGGATCCTCCAAGCGCGCATCGGAGAACGCCTCGGCCTTGCCCCGGCCACCGTGTCAGAAGCAGTCAAGCGACTGATCGCGGAGGGCTACGTCACCATCGCCGGGACGCGCGACATCGAGTTGACCCCAGAGGGGCGCGTGATCGCCGAGGCACTCGTGCGAAGGCATCGCCTCGCCGAGCGGATGCTCGTAGACATCCTCGGGATCCCGTGGCACCTGTGCCACGAGCAGGCCGAGGACTGGGAGA
>JAHWJK010000007.1:0-1852 GCA_019348445.1 Actinomycetota bacterium
AAGCCGTGGGAGATAAGAGGCTCGGCCGAATGGGCGCGCAAGCACTACGGCAACCCGAACGCGCCGAACTTCAGGGACCGCTACATCGTCGAGATCGATTTCCTCGGCGAGCCGATGTACGTGCACAAAGACGTACGGCGACATTTCTTCCGTCTCGCGGCGATCTTCCGAGCTCGGGCACCCGAATACGCCGCGCAGATCCCCATCTCTCCCGACGACTGGAGCTACCACAACCGCGACATCCGCGGAGCGGAGGGCAAGTCGACCCATGCGTGGGGGATCTCGCTCGACATAAATGCGCTCACCAACGTCCTTGGGACCGAGGGCGACATGCCCGAAGAGGTCGTGCGGCAGTGGGAGATAGAAGGCGGTGAGTGGGGCGGCGACTGGGCCCGGCCCGACCCGATGCATTTCGAGTCGCACCTAACGCCGGCGGAGATCCGGGAGCGCTATCACCCCGACGGAACGCCGAAGGACTGGTATCTGGAAGAGCTGACCGACTAGCGCTTCTTGTCGCAGCGACGGCGTTCGACGATCCGAGGCTGCATGTCGTAGTGGGTCGTGAAGTGCTCGTCCGGTCGCCCGTCGCTGAACACCCGCGTCACGACGATGTCAAAGCCCGTGAGCCCCTCTTGCACTACGTTCTCTTCGCCTCGCGCTAACGACTTCTTCTCGCGACATCGGGTCTTGGGCGGAGTCACGTTCTTCCGCGGACCCTCGCGCGCGTCGACATCGAAGTTCTGGTTCCCATAGAACGAGACGGTGATCGACTCGTCGGTGTAGGCCGTATCGATGTAGATACCGGCGTCGGAATCGTTCAGGAACTCCAGGTCGGGGGCCGGAGTCGAGATCGTCGCTTCCCGGCCCGGCGGATAGCGCGAGATGTAATACGAGTGCGGCTGGTATTCGAGGAAGTCGTAGCCGCCGAAGAAGATCGCGTTGAACATCGTCGTGGCGAACTGGCTGATCCCGCCGCCGACCTCCTCGACGAATTTGCCGTCACGTATCGAGGGGGCCGCTACGAATCCGTTCGCGGTCGTCCGCGGTCCGACATAGTCATTCAGCGAGAAGCTCTCCCCCGGTTCGACCACCGCTCCGTCGACGATGTCCGCGATGCGGTGGATGTTCTCGACCCGCGGCTCGCAGCAGGAGTGATAGGTCGTGAACGTCGACACGCGCTCCTTGATATCGAGTGAGCGCGCGTCTCGGGTCGTGAAGTCAGGCGATTCTTTCTTTCCCTTCAACCGTGCCGTTGCGGGACCTCGGCGAAGAGCGACGTCGAGCAACTGCGTCGCAGTGAGCTTCGGTACGAATTCGAATCCCGGCCGCGCCGGGACGACTGTGACCGAGCCGCCCACTACCTCGAAGCCGGCGTCGACGGGAGGCGTCTCCAGAGAGTCCACCTTGTCCCCCACGATCTCCCTCACGGAACGCCCCGAGATGTGAAGCTCCAGCGTGACGTCGTCGCCGGTCCCTCGGACCCTCGTCTTGAGAGCCGAGCCGATCTGCTGTGGCGAGAACGTGATCGAGCGTCCCTGAAGCGCGAGCTCGACGCGGCCGTCGATCGCGACGCGCGCATCGGCTACCAATGCGTCGACGTCCTCCGGTGTCGTGGAGGGGTCGATCGGGGTGCCCTCGACCACGACCTCGTCACCGCCCGGCTCCCGCGCCGCGGGCAGCGCCTCCTCAACCACTTCTTCATCCGAGACGACGACGCCCGGCTCCGGATAGCGCGGCTCGACCTCGCCGCCCTCGACCGCCACACCGCCGTAGAAGGGAGGAGACGACAACATCCGCGCCATCTCGTCGACGGGTGCGTCGTCGCCTTCGGCTGCGAACGAATCCACCGGTT
>JAHWJK010000007.1:1952-4177 GCA_019348445.1 Actinomycetota bacterium
CCGGCTTTCCGTGCTGCTTCCTCCGCGAGCGAGACGTCGCGCTCGATGATCCGAAGCCCGCCGTCCCAGAACGACGGATCTGTGAGATCGCAGTCGACCATCCGCGCGAGTTCCTCGGGCGAACGCGACCCTCCCGCTTGCAGCATCTCGATATAGCTCGGCACGAACTCCGGCCCGCGCTCCTCGTAGATCCCATAGATCGATAGCGCGAGAAGCTGCCCGAACGCGTACGCATACACGTAGCCGGGCACGTGGACGAAGTGCGGGATGTAGGACCACCACGTTCGGTAGTCCTCGTCGAGGTTGACCGACGCACCGAGTTGTTCGCTCTGCGTCTCGATCCACAGATCGCCGAAACGGTCGATCGAGAGCTCGCCGTCATTCCGACGCGCGTTGTGCACCTTCGCCTCGAACCGGTTCATGGCGACCTGACGGAACACGGTCGCGATGGCACCTTCGACCTTCTCTGCCAGAAGTGCGAAACGAGACGTCGGAGACTCCGACATCTCGAGTAGACGATTGAAGACGATCGTCTCGCCGAATACCGAGGCCGTCTCTGCAACCGTCAATGGCGTCGAGTGGTGGAACGGACCCTGGGAAGCACCGAGTGCCTGGTGAACCCCATGCCCGAGCTCGTGCGCGAGCGTGAGCGCATCACGGCGGCGACCGGTGTAGTTCAACAGGACGTAGGGATGGTGCGACGCGACCGTTGGCGCACAGAATGCTCCGGGCGTCTTGCCCGGCCGGGGCGGGACGTCGATCCACCGCTCGTCGAAGAACCTGCCCACGAGGGAGCCGAGTTGCGGCGAGAACGACTCGTAGCAGTCACGCACTACCGAGGCCGCTTCCGCCCACTCCATCTCGGCGTCGTCGGCGGTAACCGCGGCGTTCCGGTCGTAGAACGCGAGCTTGTCGAGCCCGAGGACCCTCGCCTTCAGCGCGTACCAGCGATGAACGACGTCGTAGCGATCGCAGACGGCACCAACGAGCGCCTCGACGGCCTCGTCCGAAGCTTCCTGTGACAGGTTGAAGCTGGCCAACCAGTGTGGGTAGCTCCGCAACCTGTCTTCGGTGGCCTTATCGAGAGCGAGCATGTTGTGGATGAACGCGCGGGTTCTCAGCCCGGGTCTCAGGGCAGCCGTGATCGCAGCAGCCGACGCCTGCCGCACCTCCCGGTCGTGATGCAGTTGTCGCGCCAGCGCTTCTTCGAGCGTGGCGTTCCGCCCATCCAGTTCGACCTCGATCGCGGCGGTCAGGTCGGTGAACAAACGCTGCCACGCGGTAACAGAAGTAACCGACTTCTCCGCCAGGATGCGCTCTTCGGGTTCGCTCAAGAGATGGGCGCGGTAACGCCGCAGCACCTTCAGATGATGTCGCGCCTGGTCGACCGTGGGATGGCTCAGCAGTTTCTCTGCCGTCGCGTCGTCGAGTTCGTTCCATTCCAGCTCGAAGAAAAGCAGCATGGTCGCGATCTCGGTCGCGGCCTCCTCGGTCTTCTGCAGGAGCGCTCCGGCCGACTCGTCACTCGTGTCGGCCGAAAACGCGAGCCGCGCATAAGAAGCGGCGCGCCCGACCAGTTCCTTGATCACCCCGAGCTCCGACATGAAAGCGCCAAGGTCGGCACCGGTGAACGACGCAACCTTCTCCTTGCTCTCCGCCAGCTTCCGCGCGCGGCGGCGCGCCTGTTCAAGGAGTTCGGCGACCGCGGCTTCTCCGCGACCTTCGACGAGCGTGTCGATATCCCACGTAGGCAGTTCGGTCGTGACCACGCGTCTGGCTACTTGCGACGAAGGTTCTCGAGTACCAGGATCGGCCCGATCGGGCCCGTCAGCACCGCGACGGCGACGAATGCCCATCCCCATCCGAGCTGCTCACGATCGCGGATGACAAAGATCGCGTAGACGAGGAACAAAAAGCCGTGGATCGCACCCACGATCGAAACGCCTTGTTCGTTCGCGGTAACCATCATCCACACGAGCACGACGAACGAGATCGTCTCTACGATGGATAGCCACCTGAGGCGCTTCGTCGCGGCGTCGGACGTGAAGAGGTTCTGCTGGATGCCCATGGATGCGAGGGTAGCCGCGCTATGAGCCAACGCGGCCGGCCGTCCCGAAGAGTGGAGGTAGCGTCGTGGCTCCCGAACAGAAGGAGGATGTGATGGCGAAGGTTCTCGTTCAGATCGTCAGCGGCCCGGAGCATGCGACGCGTGCCGCGCTCGGATT
>JAHWJK010000007.1:4277-26333 GCA_019348445.1 Actinomycetota bacterium
TTCTCGTTCAGATCGTCAGCGGCCCGGAGCATGCGACGCGTGCCGCGCTCGGATTCCTCGTCGCTCAGGGAGCGGTCGAAGACGGTCACGACGTGACGGTGTTCCTAGCTGCCGACGGCGTCCAGTGGGTAAACCGCGCGGTGACGGACGCGGTCGCCGGACTCGGCGGAGGCAAGCTTTCGGACGGGCTGGATGCCATCAAGCAAGGCGGCGCGTCGTTCTATGCATCGAAGATGTCACTCGGCGCCCGCGGCATAGCAGACGACGCAGCCCGCGCCTTGGGCGCGGAATTCGGAACTCCGAAGATCCTCGTACAGCTATCCCTCGACGCGGACACCGTGCTCATCTACTGAGCGCGAGAGAGCTCGCCCGGCCCTACCGCGCGCGGCTGGGCGCGGCTGCGGTCAGAGCATCGGCCACGACCCGGAGCAGGTCGTCGCTAGAGAATGGTTTCTGCAGGAAGTAGCCGCCGCTCGAGACGTCCTCCTGCGAGATGATCTCGTCGGTATAGCCAGAGATGAAGACGGTCGGAAGACCGGTGAGCTGCGAGAGCTCGCGGCCCGACATCTGAGGCATGACGACGTCGGTCACCAACAGATCGAAATCAGCCGTGCGCTGTTCCCACAGGCGGAAGGCATCGGCACCCGATTCGCCCGCCTCGACCTCGTAGGCCGCGTTCGACAAGATGCGCTCGAGCAACCTACGCAGCGGCTCGGAGTCCTCGGCTACGAGGATCCTGCCCTGAGCTCCCGAGATCGGGGCCGAGGTCGTGTCGGAACTCGCGCTTACCGGCTCCGCCGTGGCGGGCAAACAGATGCGGAACTCCGTCCCGACCCCCACGTCGGATTCAACCTCGATGTGACCGTCGAATTGGTTGACGATCCCGTAAACGGTCGCGAGACCGAGGCCGGTTCCCTTGCCCGGCTCTTTCGTGGTGAAGAAAGGTTCGAAGATCCGTTCCTGCACTTCGGGAGACATGCCGATTCCGGTGTCGACGACGGAGATGATGACGTACCTGTCCACCTGGGCGCCGCCGGTCGATCTCGAAGGTTCCATGTGCGCTTCGTAGGTTCGGATCAGGAGCGTCCCGCCGTCCGGCATCGCGTCCTTGGCGTTCACCGCGAGGTTGATCAGGACTTGTTCGAGGCGCCCGGCATCTATCTTGACGCGGGGTAGATCCGGAGCCAACGTCGTCTGCAAGTCGATCGATTCGCGGATCGTGCGGGACAACATCCGGTGCATCCCGGAGACGAGCTCATTGACGTCGATGACCCGCGGGGTGACGATCTCTTTCCTCGCGAACGAAAGGAGCTGTCGCGTCAAGGTGGATGCGGTGTCTGTGGCTTTGAGGATCTCGTCGACGTCTCCGATGCTCTGACTCCCCGGCGGTAGCTCGGCACGCACGAAGCTCGCGTAGTTCTGGATCACCGCGAGGAGATTGTTGAAGTCGTGTGCGACGCCCCCCGCGAGCTGTCCGATCGCGTCCATCTTTTGAGCCTGCATGAGTCGTTCTTCCAACCGCCGCCGCTGCGTCGTATCGCGGGCGCTCATCACCACAGCTTGAACGCCGGGGTCATCGAGCAGATTCGTCAGATTGATCTCTAGCTCGACCTCTGAGCCGTCCGGGCGTCGTGCCGGGATGTTGACGACGACAGCCTCATCGCCGCTCAAGACAGTGTCGAAGGCGACGCGGAAGCGTTCCGCCACCTCCGGTCCCGCGTTGAACATCTCTGCGGCGGGGGAACCACGAACTTCGGAGGTGTCGATGCCGAGCAGATCGCTTGCCGCTTCGCTGACGTACTGCAGAGTTCGGTCCGCGTCGATGAGCGCGGTGATGTCCGAGGATGCGTGGATCATCGCCGCGAAACGTCTCTCGCTCGCTCGCAGCTTCTCCTCTGCAATCATGCGTTTCGCCATCGCCCAATACGCGATGTACATGACGAGGACCGGCGTCACGAGGATGAAAATCGCTCGCCAGTCCAGCTCTACGAGGAGGACGGCGATCAGTCCGAGGCTTGCGTTCGCGATCTGCGTGATGAACGCGAACGACAAACCGCGCCAGAACAACGCTCGAGCGCGAAGACCCTCGACCAAAGATATCGCCGCGCTGACTGCCGAATGAGAGAACATCGCATTCAGCGCCACGGCGACGTAGACACCGATCATCGCGGTCGCCTCGGTCGGTTCTCGCGATATGGCGACGAGTTCAAAGGCGATGATCTGCATGACGATCATCGAGAACACCAGCGCGACGTTGAAGACCGCCTTGAGCCCGCGCTGTCGCCGCACGAACACATCGACCACCATCCCGAGCACCGCCGCGACGACGAGAGCGTCTTGAGCTAGATAGAACAGCCCCACCACTAACGGGATCTCGCCCATCGAAAAGGAGTGGCGTTGCGACTTGACCCGCACGTCGATCGTGAACATCTCGACCACGAAGAACGATGCCGCGACCAACCACATGAGGGGGTCGGTGACGATCGCAAGCGGGTCGAAGCCCCAGCCGGCCACCGCGTAGCCGGCGCCGCCGAAGACGACCATCGCGACAGAAAGCGCCCACACCGCTTCGGGGCGCGGACGGTGAACTACGACGTCGTCGACGCTGCCGGCGGGTGAAAGCAAGACGGACAAACAGTATCGAAACCCGACGACTCCTACTAGGTCGCCGACCTAGGGACTGTAAGGAGTGGGCCCCCCTCCGCGGCGCTGGTTCCGCAGGAACTTCTCGACCTCGTCGGCGATGTTCTCGCCCGGTGGGACCTCGTCCTGTCCGACCAGGCCCTGTAGTCGCTCCAGATATTCGGTTGCGTCGGGGTTGTCCGCAAAGATCTGCTCGAGCGCCGTGTTCTGCGCCCTAACTTGATCCTCGAGGTCGCCGGCGCCGATCGTGACGGTTAGATGACTCTCCACTTTCCGCACGAGAGCGATAGCACCTGCCGCGAACGGCGTTGCGTAGTGCGGCACCTGAGCCCAGAACCCAACCGCGGGGATGGCGTTCTGCGCGAGCGTCCACTCGACCAGACTCACCGCCGCTGCCGGAACCCTCAGCAAGCCTTCGTTCGGTGAATGGCCTCGCATGAGCTCGCTCGTCGCTGCAGTCATCATCACCGGTGTCGGCGCGGTGTGCGGAACCGCCGACGGGATCGCCCCGAGGCTGACGTGTTCGACGATGCCGATACGGATCGCTAGCTCGAGGACGTCGTCCGCGAACTCCTTCCATCTGTAATCGGGTTCCGGTCCGGTCATGACGAAGACGTCACGTTCGGGTAACCGTCTCCGGATCACGACCATCTGCGGCCACACGAACTGCTTCGGGATACCGGTCACGATGTCGAGAACGGGACGGTGGCTGCGGTAGTCGTAGATCGCATCCGAGTCGAACGTGGCGACCACATCACCACCCTCCGCAATGTGCCGCGCGGCCGTGGTTCCGGCTGCACCGGCGTCGACCCAATCCTCGAAGGAGACGATCAACGCAGGCGCGACGACGTCGTCAGGTTCGGTCACGATCTCGAACATCGGCATCGGCGCCTCCTTTCAGGACCTCGCGAGCCTCTCGCCGACGGCATATGCCAGTCGTACGGTGTCAACGATCGTTGAGTACTCCACGTTCCCCGGGGTATCGGTCATCAGGTGGTAGTTGCCGGGCAGTCGCCACGGCATCACGGAAACAAGCGTCGCGGTCGGATAACCGGCGCGGCTCGGGATGATGCCGTCGGTTGACGCCCGCGCGCGCACCCCGACCTCGAGGTCGATCCCCCGCGCGACCGCACACTCCGCAACGAGGCTGCGGAACGTCGGGTCCGTGTAGTCCTCCATCCAGATAGGACCTTCCCCCTCGAGCAAGACGAGGTGAGGCGAACCGACCGTGTCGGTGTTGAGGAACCACGTGGTGGCGTGGTCGAGCTCGGCGCGATGCCGATCGAGATACGCCCGGATCCCTTCCTGCAATGCCTCCTCGGCCCCCGCCGAAACGAGGATCACGCGAAGACCCTCGACGGGGCGTTCCTTGAGTGCTTCGGCGAGCCCGACGAGTGTCGCGACGCCAGAAAGGTTGTCGTTCGCGCCGGGCACGGTAGGACTCCGATCGATGTCCCACACCGCGGCCGTGCCGAGGAGTGCCAGCCGGAACGCCCACCGAGCAGGTCGTCTCCATCTCGTCACCGCAGAGACGATCGTAAGGAGCGGAGGCGCGACACCCAGCCACCACTGCGGGATCTGGTTCTTGCTCCGCGTCATGAGTTGCGGGTTCATCTCGTGCAAAGCCATCGCCCAACTCTGGTTGAACACCGCACCCGTCTGAGCCGCGTCGTGATGCGCAAGGACGACGAGGGTGCGAGTGGCGCTTCGGTCTCCTGTCGTCGCGACGACGTTGATGGTCTTCTTCTTGGTCCTGAAGATCCTGCGGAACAGACGCGGGCCGTTCTGCACCTCGTCGATGAGTCCCGCCAGCGCAACCAGCGAATAGAAGATCCCCTTCAGGCGCCGCTTGAAGATCACGAGGAGCGCGCCAAGCGTGGCGACCAAACCGACGCCGATGAGGTTCGGCGGCCACGGCCCCCACGCTTCCTCGTGCTCGACCGACACGTCGCAGCCGGCGTCGCGAAGGCGATCCGCGATCCACGCGGCTGCATGGCGTTCGCCATCCGAACAAGACCGGCGCTCGACGGGAGCGAGCTTTTCGATCACCTCTCGAAGCGTTTCCTCCGAGACGTGGACGTTGGCATCGGCGGGCGCGGTGGGAGACATGATCCGAGGCTAGTCGGTAATAACCTGCGCGGGCTGTGGCACCCCAACGGAGTACCGGCGACCTAGCACGCTACGACCGTGCTACGGCAGAGCTCGACCCGCCTTTCGCGATCGTCGACCTCGACGCATTCTGGAGCAACAGTTCAGATCTGCGCCGCCGCGCCGCCGGTAAGCCGCTTCGCCTCGCGAGCAAATCCGTCAGATGCCGCTCGTTGCAGGAGCGCGTGCTGGCGTCCGATGGCTGGGAAGGCACGCTCTCCTTCACTCTGCCGGAAGCGCTCTGGCTCGCCGACCACGGCTTCGACAACCTGGTCGTCGCGTAC
The DNA here is from genome assembly GCA_019348445.1 of Actinomycetota bacterium. Classification (GTDB taxonomy): domain Bacteria; phylum Actinomycetota; class CADDZG01; order CADDZG01; family WHSQ01; genus JAHWJK01. Next base: position 9,353 of record JAHWJK010000007.1, read on the forward strand.
CCGACCGCGGATCGCGGCGCGTTGCGCGCCCTCGCGCGGCTGATGGTCGAACGACCCGACGCGCGCGTGGCGATCATGGTCGACTCGGTCGACCATCTCGATGTCATCGATCGTGCGACGGGACCGCGTCGCGCGCCCGTCCAGCTATGTCTCGACGTCGATGCGGGCTGGCGGCTGTTTGGGGGCCGCGTGAAGATCGGGGCCAAACGGTCGCCACTGCACTCGCCCGCCGAAGCTGCTGGGTTAGCTCGTGAGATCGCACGGCGAGACGGGTTCCGGCTCGTTGGGCTCATGGCGTACGAGGCACAGATCGCGGGAGTCGGGGACAAACCACCGGGCCAACCTCTGCGCGCTGCGGCCATCGCTGCGATGCGGTCGCGCTCGGCACGGGAGCTAGCCACGCGGCGGGTGGAAGTCGTTCGCGCCGTTGAAGCCGTGACACCGCTCGAGTTCGTCAACGGAGGCGGCACGGGCTCCGTCGAACTGACATCACGAGAACAGGCCGTGACGGAGGTTGCCGCGGGCTCTGGCCTATTCGGCCCCGCGCTCTTCAGTACCTACCGCGCGTTCGATCCGCAGCCCGCAGCGTTCTTCGCAGTGCCCGTCGTCCGCCGCCCGAGCGAGCGCGTCGCGACCGTCCTCGGCGGCGGCTACCTCGCGTCGGGGACCGCAGACAAGAGCCGGCTCCCCGAGCCGTATCTTCCTCCCGGTCTCAGACTCGATCCGCAGGAGGGCGCAGGTGAGGTACAGACACCTCTGCATGGTGACGCGGCTACTCGTCTGCAGGTAGGCGACCGCGTTTACTTCCGCCACGCCAAAGCCGGTGAGATGTGCGAGCGATTCGATCGCCTCTATTTGATCGAAGGTGACCGCATCGTCGACGAGGTCCCGACGTATCGAGGTGAGGGCCTGACGTTCCTGTGACGGATACGTGGAGCAACTGGACCGGCGACCAAACGTGTAAGCCCGCTGCGATCGAGAAGCCTCGGGACGTCAACGACATCAAGAACGCGATCGAACACGCTGAGGCGCGGAGGTGGACCGTACGCGCCGTGGGGGCCGGACACTCCTTCAACGATTCCGCTCTTACCGACGGTCTCCGATTGTCGTTGGAGAACATGAACCGAGTCACCGGATACGACCGTTCGGCGGGGACGGTGCGAGTCGAGGCCGGGATCTCGATCCGAGCCCTGAACGAGGAGCTCGACGCGCGAGGTCTCGCTCTGGAGAATCTCGGCGATATCGACGTCCAATCCCTCGCGGGTGCGACCGCAACGGGTACACACGGCACGGGCATCAAACTCCGGAACATCTCGGCGAGCATCGAATCGATCGAGCTCGTGACTGCGACGGGATCGGTCGTGGAGATAAGCCGCGACCACGATCCGGACGCGTGGCGGGCGGCCCGCATCAGCCTCGGCGCGCTGGGCATCGTCACTGCCATGACACTACGAACGGTTCCGGCCTTCACGCTTCGAGGCATCGACAGGGCGGAACCACTCGACGCAGTGCTCGAGACGCTCGAAGAGCGCATCCAGACCAACGACCACTTCGAGTTCTACATGTTCCCCTACAGCAGGTTCGCGATGACGAGAACGAACAACCGGGTCGACGAAGCGCCCCGCGAACGATCGAAGGCGTCGGCGTGGCTTCACGACGTGTTCCTGGTCAATACGGTGTTCGGTGGCCTGTGCAGGGCGGGACGACGTTTCCACCGCGCGATCCCAACGTTGAACCGCGTTGCGGCTCGGTGGTCGGGAGGAAGCGAGCGTGTCGATCGCTCCTATCGCATCTTCGCGTCGCCCCGGTTGGTGAAGTTCACCGAGTCCGAATACGCGTTCCCGCGCGAGCATTGCGTCGACGCGGTCCGTGAAGTGAAGCAGATGATCGAGACGAACGGATTCGACGTGTCGTTCCCGCTAGAGGTTCGCTTCCAGGCCCCCGACGACGCGTACCTGGCACCGACCTTCGGTCGGGAGACGTGCCACATGTCCGCGCACATGTTCGAGCAGATGGAGTGGCGCCCTTACTTCGACGCGTTCGAAAAGATCATGGATGGCTTCGATGGACGACCGCACTGGGGTAAGCGGCATTTCCAGACCGCGACGACGCTGGCGCCCCGCTATCCGGAGTGGGACTCATTCCAGGCGGTGCGGAAACGACTCGATCCCGACGGTCGCTTCGCGAACGAGCACCTCCGCCGCGTCCTCGGTTAGTGGGATGAAGCACTAGAGGTTCTCGGCCGAGAACGTGTCGCAGTCATTCGGGTCACCGTCCTCGAACCCCTCTCGGAACCACCGCACCCGTTGTTCCGACGACCCGTGCGTCCAGTTCTCCGGCGTGACGCGGCCCCCGGCTTGCGCCTGGATCCGATCGTCCCCCACGGCCGCGGCGGCATCGAGCCCTTCTTCGAGGTCCCCGCGCTCCAGGAGGTCGCGTTCGTAGGTCGTGAATGCCCACACCCCCGCGAAGCAGTCTGCCTGGAGTTCCAAACGGATCGAGAGCTCGTTGGCTCGGGACGGATCCTCTTCCTGCAGCCGACGCGTTTCCTCGTTGATGCCGAGCACGTTCTGGATGTGGTGACCGATCTCGTGCGCCACCACGTATGCCTGCGCGAAGTCACCGGGAGCACCGAATCGTCTGCGGAGCTCCCGGAAGAAGGCGAGGTCGAGATAGACGTTTTGGTCGGCGGGACAGTAATGAGGGCCGATGTCGGAGGTCGCACCCCCGCACGCGGATCGGGTGGCGCCGGTGAACAGAACGAGTCGCGCTCGTTTGTAGGACATATCCGACTGAGCGAACGTGTCGTCCCAGAAACCCTGGATGTCGTCGAGCAGGAAGGACATGAAGTCGACGAGTCTGTCGTCCTCCGCGATCGGCGCGTCGCCCGACGCGGGGCCGGCCGGATTCGACAGGTCACCGAGGACGTCGTCGATCGAGCCGGTCGAGTCGCCACCGCTCAGGAACATCACGAGCACGACCGCGATCACACCGAGAATGCCGCCGCCGGCACCCAGCGAGGCGCCGCCTCCGAATCCCGAACGGCCGCGTCGATCGACGAGGTCACCGCTCCGGTTGCGCCGCCGTCTCCACTTCATCCCCGGACCTTTCCCGCGCCCGGTGCTTGCGTCAAGTCACCCGGGTTGCGCAAGCTCGAGTCCGGCTGATGCGAGCCATACTTGCGACGTGTCCGATCACGTGGTCATCAGGAAGCTCGAGCACCTCAGGGGTAATGCACGCGCGCCGGCGCTGCGTTACGCGATAGAGACGCGAGCAACCGCAGGGCCCGCGTTCAAGAACGGCGCCTTCGCAGGGGACGTTGTGTGGATCAAGCTTCACGGGGGCCTCATGATCGGCAAGGCACAGATCAAGATCGCGTGGGTCGGTGAGTACTCGTCCCTGCGGGAGATCCAGGCCCGCACCGCCGGCAGCGCGATACAGAACGACGCGTCGTTCTGGGCAGGCAGACCGAAGTTCGGTTACGCAGTGGTCGCGGAGTTGCAGAACGAGAGGTGGCTCGAACCGAAATGGCAGGGCCCGCGCACTTACGGGTACGAATGGGTCGTGATGGACTCCGACAACAAAGCGACAACGTGGTTCGCCGAGAAACCGCCTCCGCGAGGCGGTGAGGACTTGCTAAAACGCTTCCTGGAATGGCGTGACGGTTCCTAGGCGCTAGGCACGAAGACCGCGCTTTAGAAGGTTCAACGCGATCCTCGCCTTTAGGCGCTCCATGTCGTAGGGCTTGGAGATGAAGTCGTCCGCGCCGGCCTGCGCGGAGATGAACTCGGCGTCTTCCTCGGTACTGCCGGTCAAGATGATGATGGGAACCGACGTTCCGATCTTCTCCCTCATCAACTTCATCACGTCGAACCCGGAGATGTCCGGGAGGTCGAGATCGAGCACGATCGCATCCGGCTTGACGCGCTTCGCAACTTCCACCCCGCCCGCTCCCGTAGACGCATCGACGATCTCGTATTCCGATTCCAGTCCGCGGCGCGCAACCTGCAACATGTCGGGGTCGTCGTCGACCACCAAGACTCGAGGCCGCGTCGCCTCGCGGCTGTCTTCAGGACCGGCTTTGTGTCCAGTCACGTACCCCTCCCGATGCGACTCTGACCGCGTTGTCGGAGCGAAAGTCGTGCTCCTGAATGGCGAGAAAGAACGGTTTTCATATGACGGCCGCATCCGAAATATCCCATTCGCGACGGGACCGGTGACTAGTCATCCAACACAAACGGGCCCGGCCGTGGGTGCAGCAGAAAACGCTTAGCGCGGGTCCGGTAGCGGCGTCAGGATGTCCTCGAGCTTGTCCCGTAGATGCTCGAAGTTCGGGGGCAGCGTCAGCTTCTCGCCCAGCGTCTCCAGCGGCTCGTCGACGTCGAAGCCGGGGCCGAGTGTTGCGATCTCGAACAACACACCGGACGGCTCGCGGAAATAGATCGATCTGAACCAGAACCTGTCGATCACGGGCGTGACGTCCATGCCGGCGCCCGCGACCCGCTCTCGCCACGCCTCGTGCTCTTCCATCGTCGAGGCCCACGCGACGTGATGCACGGTCCCGGCCCCCTGGAGACCGCGTCCCGGGGCGCGGTCGTACGCGTAGAACGAGCTACGGCTGTCGCCGCGGGAGACGAAGCGATCGTCGCGGTCCGCGACGAATCCGAGCGTGTCCGTCAGGAGCGAATGGCTCATGTCCGGATCGGCCGTGTAGGCACGGACGCCTTCGAAGCCCTGCAGCGCGAACTCCTTCGGGATCTCGGGGTGATCCGCGATCAACGGATCCTCGGAGGTCTCCACTACCCGCAGCTCGAGGTCGAGTCCCTCCGGGTCTTCGAACCTGATCGAACCGTTCGCACGCTTCGGGATCACACCGGCTTCTGTCAGGCGCTGCTCCCAGAAGTCGAGCGCCTGCTCGGATGCGACACGCCACACGATGAGATGAACCATGCCGGCGCCCGCACGTCCGCGCGGTGCTCCCGGGTACTCGAAGAAGGTGATGTCCGAGCCGGCGCTTCCCTTCTCGTCGGCGTAGAACAAGTGATAGATCGTCGGGTCGTCCTGGTTGACGCTCTTCTTGACCATCCGCAGCCCGAGCGTCCCCGCGTAGAAGTGGACGTTTCCGGGCGCGTCGCCCGTGATGCACGTGATGTGGTGGATCCCCTCGAGCTTCATCAATAGCCTCCCTCGGTACTTTCACCGCGCGCCAACGGCCACGTCGCCGCGTGTATTCCGACGTCTACCCGCCGAACGCGCCGGCCCATGTCTTTAGTGCGAGTACGCGAGCCACGGCTTCGTCCACCCGTCGCTCGGGTATCTCCCCGTTCAGAACCGCTCGTCGGATCGCATCGGCGCAACGCGCGGCGGTATCGATCCCGCCCATGATCAGCGCCAGGTCGACACCGGCATCGATCGTCGTTTTGCACGCTCGTACTAGGTCTCCGTCGAATCTCCACGTGACCGCCTCGAGCGCATCACTGACGGCGACGCCGTCGTAGCCGAGATCGCGACGCAACCGATCTTCCACGATGTGGCGGCTCATCGACGCGGGGATCCGGCCACCGTCCTTCACGTACATCGCGTGACTCACCATGATCGAACCGAACTCGGCGCGTACCGCGAACCGGAACGGTTTCCCGTCGACTCGGCGCAATTTCCGCTTCGATCGAGAGACGTAGGAGGCGCCGTCATCGGTGTTCTGCGTTGCTCCTCCGAGGCCGGGAAAGTGCTTCGCGGTCGCGACGACGCGATGCCGTTGTAAGCCGGTGCCGAAAGCGCGGACCAAACGGCCCACACGCCGCGGTCTCGATCCGAATGCACGCTCTCGCATGACGTGCTTCGGAGGAAGGTCGAGATCGGCCACCGGTGCGAGGTTCATATTGACGCCCGCGCCGCGCAATGCCTTGCCCGTCTTGCGTCCCTGTTCGTACGTGAACGACGTCCCTCTCCGGCCCATCTCCGGCGCCGAGTACCACGGCGGCATGTCCTCGAAGCGCTTGACGATGCCGCCTTCCTGGTCGACCGCAATGAGCGCGCCGATCGGTGGGTCGGTTCCTCCCCGCGCCGCGTTCTGGATCTGTGTCGTGAGCCTTTCGAGTTGGTCGCGATTGCGATAGTTGCGATCCAAGAGGATGACGGCGCCGAGATGCTCGCGCCGCATGACATCCCGCTCGTGCTCGGTCAACGACCGGCCCCCGACGGAGAACATCACGAGCTGTCCGACCTTCTCGCGCAATGTCATGGCGTCGACGGCGGAATGCGCAGGAGAACCGGGAGCCGTCATCGCTACGACGAGCATTCCGATCGTGATGCCGTATACGAACCTGCTGCGCACCCGAACGAGGCTAGCTCGCAGGAACGTGTGTGGCGCGATGCCTCAGGACGGTTCCTGCCGGCGTGCTCTCTTGCGGCGCTCGCGGTCGCGCTCGGCGAGGCGGTCGGCCTCCTCGACGGTGGGCGCGGTGCCGCCCATGTGAGCCGGGAGCCACCACTTGTCGCTGGGACCAGTCGGCTCTTGCGGATAGTTCGCCTGCGCCTTCTCCACCAACGAACCGATCGCTTCCATGACCCGACCGGTAACTTCCGTCGGATCGCTGTCACGTTCGTGCTCCACCGGCTCGCCGGCGTAGACGTCGAGGGCGACCTTCCGCTGGAAGTTCTTCGGACGATCCTTCGTCAGGATCCGCTGTGTCCCCCACGTCGCGCACGGGATCAGGGCGGCGCCGCTCTCTATAGCCATCCGCGCCGCTCCGGTCTTGCCGGCGCGGGGAACGAAAGATCGACTGATCGTTCCTTCGGGAAACATCCCGACGGCTTCGCCTCTACGCAGGTATTCGATCGCGAGGTCGACCGCGTCACTAGCGCGGGCGAATCGATCGACGGGGATGTGCTTCATCCCTCGCATCAGCGGCCCCGCAACCGGATGGTCGAACACCTCCTTCTTCGCCATGAACCGGACCAACCGGCCGCGCTCGCGCGCCGCGTATCCGACGAAGACGAAGTCCAGGTACCCGATGTGATTGCTTGCAAGGACCACAGGCCCCGATGTCGGGATGTTGTCGGTGCCGAACGTCCGGATCTGCCAGCTCAGCGCCTTGAAGAGACCGAGAGCCACACCGATGACCGGCCGGTAGACGTATTCCACGGACGGACGCTAACCCGATACCGGATGTTAGGAGAGGCGCGACTTCGCATCGCGCCTCGAGACGCGGAGCCGCGCCGATGCATCGAGGACGACTTTGCGTAGCCGGACGGTAGCGGGCGTCACTTCGACGCACTCGTCTTCCTTGATGAACTCGAGAGCCTGTTCGAGCGACATCTGCTTGTGCGGGATCAGCCGAACGAGTTCCTCTGCGGTGGACGAGCGCATATTCGTGAGCTTCTTCTCTTTGGTGGGGTTGACATCGATGTCTTCCGAGCGTGCGTTCTCCCCCATGATCATCCCCTCGTAGACCTCGGCCCCCGGCGCGATGAACAGCGTTCCGCGGTCCTGCAAGTTCAGAAGCGCGTACGCCGTCGCCGGACCCTTCCGGTCCGCAACGAGGCTCCCCGTGGGCCGCGTCCGAAGCTCGCCGTGCCACGGCTCGTAGCGATCGAAGACGTGGTGCAACAGACCCGTACCGCGTGTTTCCGTGAGGAATTCGGTGCGGAAACCGATCAACCCGCGCGCCGGCACGAGGTACTCCATGCGCACCCACCCGGTCCCGTGATTGACCATGTTCTCGAGACGTCCTTTACGCAACGCGATCAGCTGCGTGACGACGCCCATGAAGTCTTCGGGTACGTCGATCGTGAGACGCTCTACCGGTTCGTGAACCTTCCCGTCGATGGTTTTCGTCACGACCTGCGGCTTCCCGACGGTGAGCTCGAATCCCTCGCGCCGCATCATCTCGACCAACACCGCGAGCTGCAGCTCCCCACGCCCTTGTACCTCCCAGACTTCCGGACGTTCTGTTTCCAGCACGCGGATCGAGACGTTGCCGACGAGCTCCGCGTCGAGCCGGTTCTTGACGAGCCGAGCGGTTAGCTTGCTGCCGTCTTGTCCCGCCAGCGGCGACGTGTTGATCCCGATCGTCATCGACAGGCTCGGATCGTCGAAGTGCGACACCGGAAGGGGCCGGGGATCGTCGGGGTCCGACAACGTCTCACCGATCGTCACGTCCGGCAGCCCCGCGATGGCGAAGATGTCTCCGGGCCCGGCAGAGTCCGCGTCGACGCGATCCAGCGCCTCGGTCACGTAGAGCTCGGTGATCTTCACGCGCTCGATCGTTTCGTCGGCGCGGCACCACGCGACCGGTTCGCCCTTGCGGATCGTCCCGTGGAACATCCGGCACAAAGCCAGGCGGCCCAAGTAGGGAGACGCGTCGAGGTTCGTCACCAACGCTTGCAGCGGATGGTTGGCGTCGTATGCGGGGGCCGGGATGTGCTCGAGCAGCACCTCGAACAGCGGTTTGAGGTCGCTTCCCTCGATCTCGGGATCGGTCGAGGCCCATCCCGCTCGGGCGTTCGAGTACAGGATCGGGAAATCGATCTGATCTTCCTGGGCATCGAGGTCGAGGAACAACTCGTAGACCTCGTTGACCACTTCATCGACGCGGGCGTCGGGACGATCGACCTTGTTCACGACGAGGATGACGGGGAGCTTGCCCTCGAGCGCCTTGCGCAAGACGAAGCGCGTCTGCGGCAGCGGGCCCTCGCTGGCGTCGACCAGGAGGAGCACGCCGTCGACCATCGTCAGACCTCGTTCGACCTCGCCTCCGAAATCCGCGTGGCCGGGCGTATCGATGATGTTGATCTTGACGTCGCCGTAACGGACCGCCGTGTTCTTAGCGAGGATCGTGATGCCCTTCTCGCGTTCGAGGTCCATCGAATCCATGACGCGTTCGGCGACGTCCTGATTGGTACGAAAGGCGCCGGACTGCCAGAGCATGGCGTCGACGAGGGTCGTCTTGCCGTGATCTACATGGGCAACGATCGCAACATTGCGTAGGTCATGCCGCCTAGTCGGGTGCTCACTAGACATTGCTCCATCGTTTCCGGACCCACGCACGCGGCTTGATCTCCTCAACCGTCTTCTGAGCTACTTGCTTCGGCGTTACGAGCTTCACACGACTAGCGAGCTTCATCTTCTCGAACAGCCTGATCATCGCAGCGGTCGGATCGATCTGGCCGCGGCCGATCCCGTGGACCGCGGACGTCGGAAATGCATGGTGCCCGTTGTGCCACGACTCGCCGAACGAGATGATCGCGAGCAACCAGTTGTTCGTCGACCTGTCGTTGCTCCTGAACGGACGATCGCCGAAGAAGTGGCAGATCGAGTTGATGCTCCACGTCACGTGATGCAGAACGAAGATACGCGCGAGCGACCCCCACAGGAACGCCGTGACGGCCCCTTCGAAAGACCACGTGACAAGTCCGCCGAGCACCGCGGGCAGAGCGAAAGACAAGAACGTCAACGTACCGAAGCGCTTGTGGACGCGCATGATGTCCGCGTCGGCCACGAGGTCGGGAGCCCAGCGGTGGTTGTCGGTGAGCTCCGGTGCCGATAGCCACCCGATGTGCGCGTGCCACAGACCCCGGATCGTGCCCTTGATCGTGTCGTCGTCATCGAGGTGCGGCGAGTGCGGATCGCCGGCGCGGTCCGAGAATGCGTGATGGCGACGATGCGTGCCTACCCAGTCGATGATCGCTCCCTGAACCGACATCGAACCAGCGATCGCGAGCGCGATCTTCAGCGGACGTCGGGCGACGAAGCTCTGGTGCGTGAACAGCCGGTGGTAGCCGACCGTCACGCCGAATCCGGTGAACAGGTAAAAGAAAAGGGCGATGACGGCGTCGGTGACGCTCAGGCCCGCGCCCCAGAAATTGACGACCGCGAACGCGAATCCGGCCAACGGAAGAACCGTCAGAACGATGATCACGATCCGCTGGATCTTTTCCTGTCGCTCGGTCATGGCCGTGACACCGGGGGTGGCCGCGCGGGCCTGGGGAACGGAGCTCATGTGTGACGCCGCCTTTCTGTCTGCACTTAGGAGGTCCGGCGTCGCATTGCAACGCTGGGCGCTCGCCGTTTTTTGACGTTGCTGCCCGTTGCTTGGCTCAACCCTAGCCGCGCCCCGGGATTAACCCGGGTGAACGCGAGACAAAGAGTCGTTAGCCATCCACAAGCCACTGCCGCGATGCCGAGATACGCAACCAATGCCGGCCACGAAGGGCCTTCCTTGGCTTCGCGAAGAAGGAGATCGGTGTCCCGGACCAATTCCGTACGACGTTGCGCGACGACCGGAACCTCGTGGGCGCCGATGGCCGGATCTTCCGGCAGGTATACCGGAGCCGCAACCATGACGTCTCTGTCCGCGAACCTGACGAGCGTCTTCCAGTCGCCTCCGACGGGCACGGGGGCCGCACTCTCGTAGGTCCGCGGTCCGGTCGCCTCCAGCGGGATCGCGTCCATGTGACCGCCCTGCCACGCCAAGACTTCGGCCCAGTCCGTGTCACCCAGCGGCGGATCGACCTCGACGTGGACCATGGCCAGGTTGCGGCCGACGCGTTCGGTTGCGATGTCTGCGGTCGCGTCGATGTCGTTGCGCGGGAACGGGATCGCGAGCAATAGCACCATCGCCGCGCCGCATGCCATCAGGAGCCGCGGCGTCGTGACCGCAGCACGGAAGGCGAACACACGACCCATCGCTAACCCGATGATGGCCCCCGGGATCCCGATCAAAGACGCCACGATGATCCCGGGCCACAGGGTCGCGTTCCACGGATGCCACCCCCAGAGCAACGTCCATGCCCACTCCGTGGCCAGCCCGACGGTTCCGACAACGACCCCGGATATGACCGCCCGCGGGATAGCGCGGAGCTCGCGCGCCAGATGCCACACTCCTTCGACGACGAGCGCTGCGCCGAGATATAGAGGGAAGCGCGGGATCGTGTGGTTCAGCGCCTCGCCGACCAACAGCGCCAAAGAGGCACGCGCGACGAGGAAGAACGCAGTCGCTTTGACGGCCCCCCAACGACCGAGGGCCGCCCGCGCCGCTACGAGACCGACCGATGCAGCGGCAACGATCAGCACCGGGTGATAGAGCTGTTGGAATTGCGGGACGCCGAAATCGAACTCGCCTTGGAACGTCGACAACCCGATGAGAACTGCCCCTGCCAACAGAGTTCTCCGGACGAGGGCGAATCCGGAACGGTTCGCCTCGGGACCCGCTTCGGTGAGCATCAACCACAGCGCGATCGGAGATAGCGACGCGCCTCCGATCATGAGCAGATGCGTCGGTCCCCACATCGTGACGTCGACGCCGTATGCGGAGTGCCACAACTCGTCGAGCGGGAAGCCGATCACCGCGCCGGTTCCGAGCGTCGCGAGCGCGATCGCGCTGAACGGGATGCGGAGGTTCTTGAACTGGATGCCTACGACAACGCGATTCACCGTGGCGAGAACGACAGACGTCACCGCGGCCGCGATCAACAGCAACAACCCGATCACGATCATGGAATGTGCCGGAGTGAACAGGAACTCGTCGCGGCCGAAGTCGATGTGCCACGCGACGTCCCACAGGAACCCGATCACCGCGATGATCAACGCGCCGGTTCCCATGAGCACGCCGCCCGCGCTCCACGCGGGAAGACCGGTTATGCGTTCCAGCGACGCAGCGGCTCGCGGGACGAAACCGATCACGCGTCGCTCACCCCGAGCGCCCGTTACAACGAGGTACGCGGTGATCGCCACGATGATCCCCAGTGGGATCAGGAGGTAGAGCCAGTCGGTTCCGTACCCCGCCGCGACCGACGCGGTTCCACTGTGCGCGAGCGTTGCCTGCGCGGCCCAAGTTGGTGTCATAAAGCTATGTTACACCATTTGATGTAACACCAAACCTTGTAAGATTCTGGAGTGGCCACCACCGAGGAGCTGACGATCGAGGAGGTCGCTCGCCGCACCGGGATGACCGTGCGCAACATCCGCGCGCATCAGACCCGCGGGTTGCTCCCCCCGCCTCACGTCCGCGGACGGACGGGCTTCTACTCCCGTGAGCACGTCGCTCGGCTCGATCTGATCCGTGAGATGCAGGCGTCGGGCTTCAATCTCAAGGCGATCAAACAGTTGCTCGAGATGACGCCGGAAGGCGCGACCGAAGAGGTCCTGCGGCTGGAGCGTGTCCTGATGGCGCCGTGGGAAGAGGAGTCGTCGGAGATCGTCGAGCTTGCCGAGCTGCAGGAGCGGTTCGGAGCCGACGCGAAGGCAGCGCGCAAAGCCGAAGACCTCGGCCTGGTCGTCCCGATCGGTGACGGACGCTTCGAGATTCCCAGCCCATCACTGCTCAAGGCCGGCGAAGACGTGATCGCGATGGGGGTTCCGCTCGATCACGCGCTAAGCGTCATGCACAAGGTCAGACGCGCGATGAGGAACGTCGCGCAGGAGTTCGTTCGCCTCTTCCTTCGCGACGTATGGCGACCGTTCGTGGACGCGGGCATGCCACAAGAACGCCTACCGGAAGTACGCGAATCGCTGGAACGTTTGCGATCCGTCGCGTGGGAGGTCGTACGACCAACATTCCAAACGGCGATGACGGCCGAAGTAGAAGAGGCGTTCGGTAAGGAGTTGAAGCGTCTCGGTTAGTGAGCCCTACTCCGCTCGAGGTGCGGGCGTGCCATCCGGTTGCAAGATCTCGACTTGTTCGTCGGCCTTCTCGTTCGTGTCGCGGTTCTCGGGCGGGCCCTGATCTCCATGAGTCTCTGCGTTCTGCTTGCCGTCGTTCATCGCGCCTCCAGACAAAAAGGCCCCGGCCCCCTAGCGCGGTAGGCCGGGACCGCCCCCTCGGAAAGGCACTACTTAGATACCCACGAGGAGGGATCGAGGAACCTGGTTATTCACGCTCGCCGGTCGGAGTGTCGTCCGGGACATCGTCGGAATCCTGTGCCAGATATGCAGCGCGCCGCTTCTCGTCACCCTCGACGCCGTAAACGGCGTCGGCCTCATTCATCTTTTCGTCCAGCGTTTCGGGATCTACCTTCTCGGTAACTTCCTGCCCCGACTCGTCGCGGTACTTGATCTCTTTCTCGTCGGCCACCATGTATCTCCTCCGTGAGATCCGCCCACGACGTGTATACCCACAGCGTGTGGTTGCGATGCATTCAGCCGAGTGAGCCGAGTTCGGTTATCGCCGCGCGACGCCGGTCGGACGAAGAAAGGCGATGCGCTTCGGCGCCTTGCCACAGACCTTACGTGTGGCGAGCCCGCCGCCGGTCTGTTTCCCGATCCGGCCCGGGTTCGACTTGAGCTTCCTCCCATGCTCGTCGCGCTCGCGCACGTTAAGCAACTTCGACTTCCTGTTGGGAAGCAAGAAACGAAGGACGCTGGGCCTGTTGCAGCTATGCAAGATCGTGATCTCGGAAGCAGAGCCCGAAGGCATCGATTCGCCCTTGGAGTACTCCACCGAACCAGAGACCGTGAGTCGAAGACGGCCCCCCTTCGGGACGAAAAGATCGGTCGGCAGGAACCGGATCGGGACCTTGAGGGCCTCGCCCGGCGGGATCGGTTCACCCTGACGTTGGTTGAACCACCCGCGTCGCATCGGCTTCCGGTGTTGGATCGACCTGACGCCATACGTGGCGACGGCTTCGTTCCGGCTGCCCTCGTGACGCATAGGTTCGCCGTCCCGCCCGATGACTTCGAGCTCGACTGCCACGTGCGCGTCTTCGTCGCTGCTCTTGAGCCATAGATCGAGGACCGGCTGCCCGGTAACGTGCAGACGCTGACGCACCTTCGGCGTCTGGAACACCGCGGCCTCGCCGGGGCCCGGCGCGCCGATATGGACCTGCTCACGGAAGACGGTGGAGCCCTTGATGCGCCGCCTGCCGAGCTTTCCATTCGGCCCGAGCGACAGTTGGCCGGGAGGTCCTCCCGTCGTCGGGAATTCCTTGACCGCCCACCACTGGCTGTTCGATGCCTGGACCTGCACCGCGGGCCACTTCTCGACGCCGGTGTCCTTGCGCTTCAGATAACGGTCGAACCACGCGGTCACCATGTCGTACCAGTCATCGCGAGCCCACTCCGGCTCGACGGAGTTGTGACGTGCGGGGAACGCGTGGTTCCACACGCCGAAGAGTCCCTTGTGGGGCGTCGTCTTCGGAAGGTGGTCGAACCATCCCGCGAGCGTGATCGGCTGCACGTTGAAGTCGCGCAGCCCGTGCACCATCAGCGTCGCGGCTTTGACGTTCGGAGCACCCGGTCGGTACTCGCGCTCTCGCCAGTAGTCGGTGAAATCACCACTTTGATCCGCGGACGACAGCATGACTTCGTCCTGACATTCGAGCTTCTCCGGATAGTGCTGGGGTGCGGGCTCGTTCCCCGGGAACAAGCTGACTCCCGCCAGGTAGAAGGTGTTGCCGATAGCCGGTTGGCCGGACCACGGCACGCCGTCCATGAAGTTCCAGTCGTACTGCGAACCGACGGACGCGGTCGGGATGATCGCTTTCAGATACTTGATCTTGTCGGGATCGCCCTGACCCGCGGTCGAGATCTGCGTCTCCGCGTCGTACGACGCGCCGTACATGCCGACGCGCCCGTTCGTCCACGGAGCCTTGGTGCCGAGGTATTCGACCACGTTCGCCCCGTCTTTGACCTGGTTCTGAGCCGTCTGCTCGAGGCACCCACCGGATTCACCCGTGCCGCGGACGTGGTGTTGTGCGACGGCGTAACCGCGGGCGGTGTAGTAGTCGATGAATCCCGGCAGGTACGGGTTGTGAGCCTCCGGATATTCCTCTTGGCCCTGGACCACGTACGGGGTCATGATCAGGATCGTCGGGATCCTCTTGGGGGGTGTCTTCCCGCTCTTAGGAGCCGGCAGCCACGTCTCAACATAGAGGTCGGTGCCGTCGTGGCCCTGCACGTAATGGCGTTGCCGATCGGGATCCTCGTCGGGAGACTTCGTTCCGTACAGCGCCTTCGACACCGGCTTCGGTTCCCACGCTTTCCCGCGGTCGCGCGCCGACCGCGCGGTCGCAGCGCTCGGCGCGAAAACCGATGCGAAGACCGACAGAGCAAGCACAACCCGGATGTACTTAGTCATGGTTTTCGTTTCGCCCCCCGTGCCGAGTTCCTATTTTGTTATGTCGTATCCGGTGGACAACGCCGCGGTCGCCCTTTTTGTTCCGGGTCGGGATGACCGCCGAAGCCCACCACGATCTTGCAAGGGTCCCACGGATCCGAGCCGCGACCGGCCTCCAGCAGCTTGACGGCGTCCCCGGTCACTTTCAGATACGTGTACCCGCGGTTGTCGCGCTCGTTCGATTCTTTGATCCCGCGCACCGGGTCCGCCCACATCCGTACGACGTAATAGCCGTCCCCGTTCAGCCCGAAGTCGATGTAGTTGCCGGGCCGGTCCCATTCGTAGATGTCCGCCCAGCCGGGAAGCAGACCGATCCCGCTCATCGTCGGCGTCGGGTAGAAGCGCTCCCAGTCGCGCAGGAGCTCATTCCGGTGCGCGAATCCTTTCGTACGTTTGCTGCCGGCGGCCGAGAGCTTGCCGGTCTTGCGGTTCTCGACCTTCATCAACTGGATCCCGATGGCCGCGTCGTGATGGAAGTGCGCATGCGTCTTGTGGTACTTGGCCACGCCCGCGCGCCGCTGGATGTACCCGCCTTGCGCGAGCAGGATGCGCTGGAAGAGCTCACGCTCCAATTGGTTACCCGCGCCGGTGAAGAGATCCATCGGACCGAGCCCGGTATTGCGGACCCCGTACGAAAAACGCAGGCACCGAACTGCACGATCCTCGACGTATTCCTCGGGATGACACGACGCGGTCCCGAATGTGTTCGCGCCGACCGACGTGCCCGCCGTCGCACCGTTCGTTACCGGGTACAAGAACGACGCGTCGTGCGGCGGGAGGATCTGGAGGTTAGGAAGGACCGGCCCGCGCCTAACACCCACCGATGGTGGCCGCGCTTCGAGCTTGGCTCGCAGCCGGAACGCGGAGTCCGTCACATCATCCGCGCGGACGACTACCTCGTAGACACCAACGATCGGGTCCTCGAGCTCGAGCTCGTCGGAGTAGAGGTCGGGCCTGACCGCGACCTGGTAGCTGGTGCCGTCGGGATCGGTGACGCGCGCCACGAACTCGTCACCGATCTCGGGCTTGTCGAGTCCGATGCGGAGCCGGTAGGCGCGCTGCGTAACGTGCAGCCGATAGGTGAAGCATTCGGCGCTGTTGCAATCGGAGCCCGAAGACCGCTCGATCACGGGACCTTTGAAGAAAGCGGTATCGCCCGCGTCGAGCGTCGCTACCGGCGCTTTCGCCGAGACCGGCGCGGCGACGGCGATGAGCGAGGCAGCCGCGAGCGCGGCAAATAGACGTCTGTGCACGTGTCGTAATTGGCTATGGGAGGACGAGGTCCTTCTACGCCAGGCGCTCGAGGACCCGCCCGTCGCCCCCGACGGCGATCGCCGTGGGTACGACCGAGACGTGGTACTTCCTCGCCAGCTCGGGCCGTTTGGAGACATCGACGACCACGAGGTCGTGCCCCTGGGCCGTGAGGCGTCGCTCGACGGCATGACACCCGGTGCAGAGCGGGTGAGTGAACTGAACGACCACCTGGCCGTTGGGGATCGCACCGAGTTCCGTCAGGTCGATGCGTTGCGGGCTACCGGGATGAACCCCGCGGACCTTTGCGATGACTTTGTAGATCTCGCACCCGACGCATAAACCCGTGGCAGCAGCGAACAGCGCCAGCGCGGAGACCATGCCTCCGAGCGCGGTTCCGATCGCCGTAAAGCCGGCCGCATAAGCGAACGTCGCGCCGGTCAGGAAGATCGCTCCGACGATGTTCGCGAAGCGCGGCGGGCGCGCGTCTTCGATCTCGCCCTCGCCGAAGCGAGGTTGGATCAACTCGAAGTACGCAACGCAAGGAAGGCAATAGCGGCGTCCGAAGGTCAAGCCGACCGCGAGCTGGATCGCGAGCAGCCCGAGGAGCCACCACG
>JAHWJK010000151.1 GCA_019348445.1 Actinomycetota bacterium
CCGCGTTCGCGGCGGACCCACTCATCGATCACGTCGTCGACGCTGGATGCGCCGTCGGGTCGTCCCGGCATCTCTCGACCCGCGATCGTCAGCGCGACGCCCTCTTCGGTCTGCGCGAGATGGAGGACGACATCACTAACGCTCCACCCGGAACACAGAGAAGGTGCCGACCATTGGTCGTCATCGAGAGAAGTGAGGATGGTGTCCAGCCGATCGGTCTGTGCCTGCAAAGCAGCAAAGACGCTGTCTCTGGACATAGGTTTGAGTCTTGCAGCTCCGGGGGCGGGACTCGAACCCGCAACCCTCTGATTAACAGTCAGATGCGCTGCCTATTGCGCCACCCCGGAACGGGTTGGCCAGGATAACAAGGCGTCGACCATTCCCATGATTCCCCGGTGCGTCCTGCTGCATGAATAGCGAACGGACGGGCATCCCATCGGATGCTTTGAATTCCGGATGCTGGGGTCCGCTTTAGCGCGGTAGGGCTTCTGGAACGCAGTCACGGGAATGCCCGTAAGCCCCGACCAGAATGCGTTCGCTTCCTCGATGTCGAGACCTTCGTGGAGGTAGAGACGCAGTCTCATTCGCGACTCGTCCACTTCGAAGAATCGCCTGAGCCAGCGGCAGAAGAAAAGGATTATCCGTGGGTCGGTGTTGGCGAGTGAAACCTCGCCGTCCCGCTTGTTCCCCTCCGCGGCATACAAAGCCAAGCCTGCGATCAAGAACTCTTGATCCGAGATTTCAAGTAAACGCTCGTTGGCTTCGTCGCGAAGCGCTTGGATCTGGGCCAGCTTCGCCAGGCGCAGCTTGTTGGGTCGGCCCGACTGCTCTGATGTCGGTCGCGCGTTCATACGGTAATTGTGACGGTGGGGTATGACAGTTCTGACGTGTCATCCACCCCCTCGGACCTCTCTAAATCAAAACTCTCTCCCAGTGCGATGGTGGGCGGCCTCGCGGCTTCGGCGGCGGCTACGGCTTTATCTGCCATGGTGCACACGATCGTGCCCTCCGTTCCGTTCCCGCCCGCATCGATCGCCCAGATCCTCGTGCGCACGACGTCCGGAGAGGTGAACAGTTTCTTCATCGGCTACCTCGGTCACTGGGCGTTGAGACTCGCCGTGCTCGGCGTCGCGATCGCGTTCGCGTTATCGGGCATGGTCTTCGGGTGGCTGGTCGCCCGACGAAAGTCGAGGCGACTATGGGCGGGCGCCGCGCTTCCACTGTGGCTGGCCGCGATCACGCTTTATCCCGAGGTTCCGCAACATCTCTCGAGAGAGTTGTTCGCGGCAGTCTCGCTTCCCGTGCACATCGCCGCCGGGCTCATCGGCGGTTACGTCGCGACGCGGGTCGCGCGGGAGAGCGAAGAAGTCACGGTGGTCGAAGAAGACATCCCGCTCCCCCGGCGGATGCCCGGGGAACCGCAACCCACCCGACGCTATTTCCTCGTTGCACTGGGGGTCGGTGGAGCCGGCATCGCTCTGGGCCTGGCGAACCTCGGCTCGCGGCTCCGCGACCCGGGGGAACGTTTGCTCACTCTCGCCCGACTGAACAAGGCACCGAGACGTTCTTCTGCCGTTGGCGATGCCGCGTTCGCGGACGTCGCCGGCCTGACGCCGGAAGTCACATCGAACGCCGAGCACTACGTGGTCGACGAAGAGATCTTCGATCCGGTGATCGACCCTGCAGAGTGGACGTTGAAGATCACGGGTGTGGTGGACCGCGAAGTCGTACTGACCTACGACGATCTTCTGCGCCTCGAGGCCGAAGAGCGTTACCAGACGTTGTTGTGCGTCTCGAACGAGGTCGGGGGTCATCTCATCTCGACTGCCAAGTGGACCGGTGTACCTCTGAATGGGCTGCTCGATCGGGCCGGAGTCGGTAGCGATGCGGTTGAGGTCGTGTTCAAAGCGGTCGGTGGTTACTCCGACAGTCTCGACGTCGATCAGGCGATGGATGACAGCACGTTGATCGCGATCGGGATGAACGATCACGTCTTGCCGCGCGCCCATGGTTTCCCGGCGCGCCTTCTCTCCACCGGTACGTACGGATACAAGAACCCGAAGTGGCTCAACGAGATAGTCGTCGTCGACTCGCCCTACAAGGGCTTCTGGCAGCACCGCGGCTGGGACAAGGCCGGGAAGATCAAGACGATGTCCCGCATCGACGTGCCGGAGCCGGGGCCGGTAGACCGCCCGGTGACCGTCGCGGGGATAGCTTTCGCGGCCGACCGGGGCATCTCGAAGGTCGAGGTTTCTTCGGATGGCGGCAGGACGTGGGATCGCGCGCGCCTCAAATCGGAGTTGTCACCGGTGGCGTGGCGTCTCTGGTTGATCGAGTGGGAAGCGCCGAGTTCCGGCGAGCACGAATTGCTCGTGCGGGCAACAGACGGGGGCGGGGCGGTCCAGATCTCGCGCCACGCCTCTCCGTTCCCGGACGGGTCTTCAGGCTACGACTCGGTCACGGTGACGGTCCCGGCGTAGAGGATTCGCCCGCTCGATGGCGGGGCATTACATTCGCAAGCAACAAAGCGACCTCGGGAGGAGATCGACATGAAGATTCGACTCGGGTTCTTGGTCGGATTCGGCGCCGGCTATGTCATGGGCGCGAAGGCCGGCACGGAACGCTACGAGCAGCTTCGACGTCTCTACGAGAACGTGTTGTCGTCACCAGCTGTGCGTGAGGCGAGGGGCAAGGTAAAGGGCGCTGCCGAGACCGGCTTCGATCAGGCGCGTGACCTCGCGTCGGACGGCGTACAGAAGGTCAAGGAGGTCAAGGAGCGCAAGTCGGGCACGGACGGCGCGCCCACCGGGCTCTCGGTAGCGCCCCCGCCCGTAACGCCGTAGCGACTACTCCAAATAATCGCGGAGTTTCTGGCTGCGCGACGGGTGGCGCAGCTTCGAGAGCGTCTTCGATTCGATCTGGCGTATCCGCTCGCGTGTGACGCCGAATTTCTTGCCGACATCCTCGAGCGTCCTCGGCTGTCCGTCGACGAGGCCGAAACGGAGCCTGATCACGTCCTTCTCGCGATCGGAAAGCGTGTGTAG
>JAHWJK010000057.1 GCA_019348445.1 Actinomycetota bacterium
CCGAGCACCTGCACCGCTTTCTCCGTCACCGAAACGCATGTCTCGGAAGCCTTGAGCTTGCTCATCGAGCCTTCGGCTTTGTGGAACGGCTGGCCGCTCGCACCGAGCCACGACGCGTAGTACGTGATCAGCCGCGAGCACTCGACTTCCGTCGCCATGTCGGCAAGCGTGTTCTGGATGCTCTGGTGCTGCGAGATCGGGACTCCGAACGTCTTCCGCTCCTTCGAATACTCGACCGCGAACTCGAGGGCCGCCTGCGCGATGCCGACGGCTTGGATCGCGACGATCGGCCGGGTGAGCTCGAAGGTTCGGAGTGCGGCGGAGGAACGCCCCGTCGACTCGCCCTTACGCGCGCGCTCGAGTTTCTGCTCGAGCTTGTCGAGCCCGCCCAGTACTCGATCTGCAGGGATGCGGCAGTCCTCGAGGATCACTTCAGACGTGTCCGACGCGCGGATGCCGAGCTTCTTCTCTTTCTTGCCCGCCCTGATGCCGCCGTCGTCCTTGTGGATGATGAACGAGGCCTGTCCTCGGTGGCCTAGCTCTGAGTCGACGGTCGCAACGACGACGAATACGTCGGCGACTCCTCCGTTCGTGATGAAGACTTTCGTGCCGTTGAGAACCCACTCGTCGCCGTCACGAACGGCTTTCGTGCGAAGCGATCGCACGTCGGATCCCGCTTGCGGTTCCGTGACCGCGAACGCCGCGACCTTCGGATCCTCGGGAGTGCCGAACATCTTGGGCGCCCATTCGAAGAGCTGTTCCTGCGTCCCGATCGCGGCCAGCGCAGACAGCGGCAGCCCCGTGCCGAAGATCGCGAGGCCGATCCCGGCGCAGCCCCAGAAGATCTCTTCCGCCACCAGTGGGATCGTTAGTCCGGTCGGGTCTTGCTGCGACTGCATGTAGATGTCGATGCCGTAGAGGCCGGCCTCGGCCGCCTTCTTGACGACGGGCCAGGGGAACTCCTCCGACTCGTCGTATTCGGCGGCAACGGGGCGGATCTCGCGCTCGGCGAACTCATGCGCCCACTTCTTCAGTTCGAGCTGCTCTTCGGTCAGAGAGAAGTCCACGATTTGCCCTCCGTGGTGCGGTCGCGGAAACTTGACTCTGTGGTCAAGTTCTGATTGGGACAGGATAACCACTTCGGACTACCAACAGGGGACGACATGACCGACGAGACACTCCAGCCGAACACCGCCGACGACCCGCTCGAGAAAGCCGAAGCGATCAGCTACACCAAGCTCTACGAGCATTGGGAGCGCCACAACTGGAGCGCTGCAGCGATCGACTTCGACACCGACAAGACGCATTGGCGCGAGCGCCTTACTGAACGGCAGCGTGATGCGGCGTTGTGGAACTACGCGATGTTCCTCGTCGGGGAGGAGGCGGTCGCACGCACGTTGACGCCGGTTCTCGATTCCGCCCCGGGTTACGCAGAGAGCATCTTCTTGACGACTCAGATCGTCGACGAGGCGCGCCACCATGTTTTCTTCGATCGGTTCATGCGTGAGGTCGCGTCGCAGGGACGAGACACGCAGTCGACACTCGACGCCGCGGACAGATACCTGACGTGGGGATTCAGGCAGGTCTTCGCCGAACTCGACCGGATCACCGAAGCTCTGCACAAGAAACCCAAAGATCTTCCGCTGGTCGCGCAAACGATCGCGCTCTATCACCTCGTCGTGGAGGGGATGCTCGCTATACCGGGACAGCACTTCATCCAGCGCTACGTGCGCAAGTTGGACATCCTTCCGGGCTTCCGGCACGGCATCGACAACGTTTCGCGCGACGAAAGTCGCCACGTCGCGTTCGGCATCAAGTACCTCGGGGACCTGTTCCGTCGCTCGAAGGAGTGCCGAGACGCTGCGATCGAGGAATGGAATCGTGTGTTCCGGTGGACCTCAGGCGTGTTCGTCCCGCCGAACCTCGATCCCAGCTATGCGGAATGCTTCGACTTCACTCTCGAAGAGATCTATGCGTTCGGTCTCCGCTCCTTCGTCACGAAAGCGAAACGCCTCGGCGTAGAGCCTTTCGACGAGATCCGCATGCTGAGCCGCCTGAACAGGGAGCTGACGTACGAGGAACACGCGAGGAATCTCTGGGTCATGATCCGCGCCGGCGTCGTCGGCGACGATCGACGAGAGCCGGAGATGAACCGGGAGGCGCTCGAGCTGCTGTTCGACGGTATGACCCGCGGCGTGGATCTAGAGGTAGCGCGCTCGCTCGGTGGCCCGATCCTGTGGGATTTCACGGACACCGAACCGTGGCACCTCGTCGTGACGAACGGTCACGCCGAAGCCAAGCCCGGACGTGTCGAGAATGCCGCTCTGACGCTGGAGGTCTCCGCCGCAGAGTGGGCAAAGATCTCGGTCGAGCGAGCGGATCCACGGATGGCGCTGTTGAAGCGCAGGCTCAAGCTCCACGGTTCCTTCGGCGCAAAGGCGAAGTTGCCCAAACTGTTCCTGGACTGATTCAGTCCCGCGCGTTCTTCGACGCGCGATTGCCTTTCTTTACAGCTCTATTGGGGCGTGCGTGGCCGCGTCCGCTCGCAGGCTTCGGAGGATGAGCGGAAACGACAGCTCCGACCTGTGGATGCCGCTTGTATGTCTTCTGGCGCTTGTCTTTCTTGTTTTTCTTGTCTTTGTCTTTCTGGTTACGTTCCCTACCGTTTGCGTGGTTCGGGTTCTTGGTTTTGGTACGTCCTTTCGCATTCTTCTCGACAGCCGTGGTTGTCCGCGTCGCGAACGGCATACCGACTCCGCCCCGCCCGACGTCGTGGCGATGTTCGACTGACGCGTCCATAGTCGACGGAGCGCGGTTGACTCCCTCGTTCGGCTCGTCTTCGGTAAGGCGTTCGATGAGCTCGCCGATCGGGTTCGGTACCGCAGCGCCGGCCGTTGCGAGGACCTCGAGCGCGAGCAACAGGCATGCGGTGATGACCGCGACCCACAACGCGACCTTCGCCTTCGGTCGCGATCTCGACCTGCCTATCGAACGAGCCGGAGGTGGCGGCGTTTTCGTTGGGGACGTCTGTCGGGTCAGCTGTACGGCGACGTCCGCGGTGAATTCGGGATCATCCTGCAGAGACGCCGCCAGGATGCTCACGGCCTTCCGCTCGTCGTCCAGGCCGTCGGGCATCATGAATTGCGCCTTCATCATCAGGGCGTCTTGCGCAGCGCGACGCAACGCCTCCGGCTTCGCGTTGGCGCTCAGTTCCTCGAGGCGCGCTACGGAGGCCTCCCACAGCACGGTTGCCGCGTCGAAATAGAACTGGAATGTCCCCCCCATGGGCAGAGTCTTTACCAGAGGAGCAGACAAAACTCAAAAAACGGACGAAGCGGTCACGTTTGACCGCCTGCGTTGGCCATTAGGCTGCCGGACGTGGACTTCGATCTTTCTCCGGAGCAACAGGACTTCCAGAAGACGGTCCGTCAGTTCGTGGACGACGCGATCAGGCCGAACGCCGAGCGATGGGACCACGAGCACGAATTGCCGATGGACGCGGTCAAGCAGATGGCGGAGCTCGGTCTCTTCGGGTTGCCGTTCCCGGAGGAATACGGGGGCTCCGATGCGGACTTCCTGACGCTGTGTCTCGCGATCGAGGAGATCGCCCGCGTCGACTCGAGCCTTGCGATCACGCTCGAGGCGGCGGTCGGTCTCGGCGCTATGCCCATCTACCGGTTCGGCACGGAAGATCAGCGGCAGCGATGGCTCCCGCCGCTCGCGACTGGGGAAAACCTCGCGGGGTTCGGTCTGACAGAACCGGGCGGTGGAAGCGACGCCGGCGCGACGAGGACCAGTGCTCGTCTGGAGAACGGTGAATGGATCATCAACGGGTCGAAGTCGTTCATCACGAACTCGGGCACCCCCATCACGTCGTTCGTCACCGTTACGGCCGTGACGGGTGAGTCGAACGGCCGCAAAGAGATCTCCGCGATCGTCGTACCGAATGGGACCCCCGGGTACGAAGTCGGCAAGGCGTACCGGAAGATGGGGTGGTGGCACTCCGACACGCATGAGCTGTCGTTCAACGACTGCCGCGTTCCCGAAGAGAACCTGTTGGGTGAGCGCGGCAGAGGGTTCGCGAACTTCTTGAAGATCCTCGATGACGGTCGGATCGCGATCGCTGCACTGGCGGTCGGTCTCGCGCAGGGATGTGTCGATGAGTGCATCAAATATGCGAGCGAGCGAACGGCCTTCGGTAAAGCGATCGGTTCCTTCCAGGCCCTCCAGTTCAAGATCGCCGACATGGAAGTCAAGACACAACTAGCACGTCAGGCTTACTACCGCGCCGCGTGGTTGGCCGAACAGGGTCGGCCATACAAGAAAGAAGCTGCCATGGCGAAACTGTTCGCGTCGGAGACCGCCGTCGACGTAGCGCGTGAAGCCGTGCAAGTACATGGCGGGTACGGCTACATCGAGGAATTCCCGGTCTGCCGTCATTTCCGGGACTCGAAGATCCTGGAGATCGGGGAGGGGACGTCCGAGGTGATGCGCATCCTGATCGCCCGGGAGTTGGGGTTGCCCGAGTCTTGAGTTCATCTGTGAGCGCAACGGCTCACGTCCTGGTAGCCGATACCCGCGGCCTCGAGGCCGTCACGGCCGCAGCATCCGCCGCGGGTCGCATCGGGCTCGATACCGAGTTCATGCGCGAGAAGACCTACCGGGCGATCCTCTGCCTCGTGCAGGTTGCCGCGGGCGACGACATCTTCATCATCGATCCGCTGGAGGTCGATCCCGAGCCGATCGCGTCGCTCGTTGCGGATCCGAGCGTCGAGGTTCTTCTCCACGCGGCGCGCCAGGATCTTGAACTCTTCAACGACCGCTACGGCATCGTTCCTACGCATGTGTTCGACGTTCAAGCCGCGGCGGGATTCGCCGGCTACGGCGCGTCGCTGTCGTACGGGAGACTCGTCGAAGCGACGCTCGGTATCGCGCTGGAGAAGGGTGAGTCGTACACGGACTGGTGCCGTCGTCCGCTAACCGACAAGCAGCTGAAGTACGCAGGCGACGACGTTCGTTATCTCGGGGCGATCGCCGACAGGCTCAAGCGGGACCTGGAAGAGGGAGGTCGGCTGAAGTGGGCCTACGGCGAGATGCAGGCGCTCGAAGATCCGAACGCCTACGCGGCCGATCCGAACGACGCGTGGTTGCGAGTGAAGGGTCGCGGCACCCTCAGCGGCCGACAGCTTGCGGTCCTGCGCGAGATCGCGGCGTGGCGCGAACGGGAAGCGGCGCGCCGTGACATACCGAGAGGTTGGGTCGTGAAGGATCCAACGCTGATCGAGCTGGCGCGGCGTTCGCCGACGACACCGGCGGCACTCCGGGACATCCGCGGTCTCAACTCCAAAGAGGCAGAGCGTTCTGCTCGAGCCATCATCGATGCCGTCGAGCGAGGCCGGCGCTCGGAGTCGATCAAGACGGCAAAATCGCCCACGCGGTCTGCTCAAGAGCGAGCTCGGATGCTGTCGGGTTTGACCGACGCAGTTGTGAGATCTCGATGCGAGGCCGCCGGTGTGGCCACCGAGCTCGTGGTGACTCGCTCCGAGGTGGAGGCGCTGTTGCTGGACATGTTCTCTGGATCGCTCGACGAGACGCAGCACCGCACCCTGCAGGGGTGGCGGCGCGATCTCGTCGGCGATGCAATCCTTGGACTCGCCGCGGGCAAGATCGCGGTCAAAGTGATCGATAGACCTCCATACGTGGAGGAGGTGCCGCTGAACGATGGCTGATGAAGAGGATCGGGTAGCGCTGTTCGTCGACTTCGAGAACCTCGCGATCGGGGCCAAGGAGCGCGGGGGCCAGGTCGACATGGGCGTCGTTGTCGATGCTCTGGCAGAACGCGGCCGCGTTGTCGTTCGCCGCGCCTATGCCGACTGGAACCTTTTCTCCGATTACCGGCAGAACCTGGTTGCGCAGCGCATCGAGATGATTGAGGTCCCCCAGCGGACGGGGATGGTTCGGAAGAACGCGGCCGACATAAAGCTTGCAGTGGACGCGCTCGAGCTCGCGCTCGAACGTGACTTCTTGACGACTTTCGTGATCGCGTCGGGAGACTCCGACTTCACGCCGCTCGTGTTGAAGCTCCGCGAGCTGAACAAGAAGGTCATCGGAGTCGGTGTCGAAGGATCTACGTCAGAGCTTCTTCCCGGCGCGTGTGACGAGTTCCTTTTCTACGAACGTCTTGCGGGCCCCGGCGCAGCGCGGCCGTCGCGCCGACGTCGGAAGAAGACGCAAGAACCGGAGGAGGATGAAACCGATAGCGGATCGGATCTCGAGAACCTCGTGCGTCTCGTAACGCGGACGCTCTCCGGCCTTCAGAGTTCGTCGGACGGCCCTCCGCTGTCGTCGATGATCAAGCGCGTCATCTTGCGCAAGGATCCTGCGTTCTCCGAGGGCGACTACGGGTTCCGTTCATGGAGCGAGCTATTGCGTCATCTGGAGACGATGGGGGTCATCGAGTTGACGCAAGGCGCGGCCCAGGGCGATCCCGTTGTCGACTTCCCATCGGACGGTGGAGGCGAGGCCAAAGCCTTCGAACTCCTCCACGACGTGGTGGTCGAGCTCGAACAACGGAACGGGTCGCCGCCCCTGTCGGGGTTGAAGGATCACCTACGCAAGCGCAACCCGGGCTTCAGCGAGAAGAACTACGGGTACTCGGGGTTCCTGCAGTTCGCGAAGGCCGCGGACGCCAAAGGTGTGATCGAGCTCGAGTGGGACGACGAAGCCGAGGACTACTACCTCTCCGCCGGCACGATCTAGCCGCCTTTTCTTCCGGAAAATCCGGCGCAGCGGCGGATTTCGTGGAGGTGAACGTGTCGCGAGCCACATCGTCGCGCCGAGATCCGTTATCCGATCGCGCATATGCAGCCACTCCGTCGGTGCGAGATCCGTGCGGCAACGAACCATGGGGTCATCGGCCGTGACGCCGCCCTGCGCGAGGGCTTGACCCGAGACGAGATCGAGGCGCTCGTTCGACGTGGGCAGTGGAAGCGTCATCTGCCGAAGGTCTATGTACCGAGCAGCGTCCCCATCACCTGGTGGACGCAGCTAGCGGCGGCGCGCGAATGGGCCGGGCCGGGAGCTTTGTTCTCGCATCGAACGGCCGGTGCATTGCTTGAGCTGGATGGTGTTCCTCCTGGTTTCGTTGAGCTCGTCCG
Source organism: Actinomycetota bacterium (assembly GCA_019348445.1). Taxonomy (GTDB): domain Bacteria; phylum Actinomycetota; class CADDZG01; order CADDZG01; family WHSQ01; genus JAHWJK01. Next base: position 7,158 of record JAHWJK010000057.1, read on the forward strand.
CCATTCGGGACGTTCGCGCGATGGATTGATCGTCCACCGCCTGCGGCCGGAGGATCACCCCCGCAGTCTGTGCGTACAAGGCTTCCCGCTGACGCGAGGCGATCGGACGGTCTTCGACCTCTTTGCCGTTCTTAATCCTGCGAAAGCGACACTCGCGCTCGAGGATGCTCTTCGGAGAAGAGTTACGAGCATCGACCGATTGTGGGACATCTATGTCGAGCTCGGCGGACGCGGGCGGAATGGATCGAAGGAGTTCCGCAGGGCTGTCCTGACTCGCGATGCCCGTGACGGCAAGTTGGCGTCACGGATGGAGGCGATGTTGCGGTCGATCCTGCGACGGGTTCCGCCGCCGAAGGCGATTCCCCAGTTCCCGGTCCAGGTCGGTGGTCGCCGGTTCCGCATTGATTTCGCATATCCCGACGTCAAACTTGGTCTCGAGGCACACAGCATCAAGTGGCACCTCGGGGTCGAGAAGGCGAGAGCGGACCTCGCGCGTGATCGCCTTCTCAAGTGCCGTGATTGGACGCTTCTTTATTACTCGTTCGACGATCTCAAGTTCCGCCCGAACGACGTCGCTGCCGAAGTGTTGGAGGTGCGGACGCGACTCGAGCAGCGACTGTTCTGAGACGTCTTTCTCTTCCTGAAAAACGGACGTTGGGACGGATTCTGTGGAAGAGAAAGAGTTAGCGCAGCCAGGTGCGGACGATGGCCTTGCTGAAGCCCCACGCGTAGTGGATCGGCTTCGGCTTCTTCGTTACGCCACTCGCACGACGCCGGAACGTGATGGGCACCTCGATGACTGCGAGGCCCTTGCGTGCCGCATCGAGGATCAACTCCGACACATAGAACTGGTCCTGACGGAGATCGAGTCGGCGCAGCGCGTTCGCGGTGACCGCTCGGTATCCGGTCGACGGATCGGTGATCTTCGTACGGCCGAGGAACGTCATCAGGCGTGCGAATGCGTGGACGCCCCACTTCCGCACCGACGACTCGATCTCGAAGGATCCGAGGATGCGTGAGCCTTGCACCATGTCGGCGCGGCCTTCCATCAGCGGAGCGACGAGTTCTTCCATCTCCTTCGGATCGTGCTGGCCGTCCGCGTCGAGAGTCACGATGATCGTTGCTCCGGCTTCCAGAGCCGCCTGATAGCCCAGTCGAACCGCGGCCCCCGATCCTCGTCTGAGGTCGCGCCGGATCACATGAGCTCCGTAGTTCCGTGCCGTGGCCTCGGTGGTGTCGGTACAACCATCTGCGATGACGATGGGTATGACGGGAAGGCCGAGAACGTCGTCCGGCATCTGCCCGAGGACGGCGGGGATGTTGTCCGCCTCGTTGTAGGCGGGAATGACGACCGCGACGCCGCCCGTCGCTTTGAGGCCGCCGTCTTCCTGGAACCGCCGCATCGCCATGTAGTCGACGAGTCTCCCGACTTCATCCGAGAGTGTGTTGTCGCGAGAGAAGCCGCGGAATACGAGGCCGAGCATGAACAGGTTCGAGATCACGAGAAGCCCGATGATCCGGCGCTCGTTCCCGGGCTCGAAGCCGAGGGTTCGCAGGAATGGGTCGAGGAACGCCGGCATGATCGCAGCCGTTGCGAGAGCGCCCGTGACGAAGGCGATGATCAGCATCTCGCCGCGCCGAAGCTGGCCGCGGCGATAGCGACGGAACGCGTAGCTCGCCAAGATCAGGGCGACCGCGCCACCAAAGATCCTGAGTCCCAAAAGTGTTCTCCCAGCGTGAAAGTGCAGGTCAAGCGCCCGCGAGAGCGGTTTTTAGGCTAGCAGACATCGGCGGTGGGTCCGTGGTTGACTCCGGAGATTCTGGAGGGGAGCGCCATGGAGTGGGACGAGAGGGTCTACGGCGAACGCATCGCGGAGATCTACGACGATCTCTACGACGAGGCGTTCGACAAGGCCTCAGCGGTCGCCTTTCTCGAGGACAGGTCGCGCGGCTCTGAACGCCGCGGCGCGGGGAACGCTCTCGAGCTGGCGATCGGAACGGGTCGCATCGCGTTGCCTCTTGCACAACGAGGGGTTCAGGTGCAGGGGATCGATATCTCCGATGCGATGGTCGCCAAACTGCAGGCGAAGGCCGGTGGGAGCGACATCCCGGTGACGATCGGCAACTTCGCCGACGTCGCGGTCGCGGGTCGCTTCGACCTGATCTATGTCGTGTTCAACACCATCTTCGCTCTGACGACACAGGACGATCAGTTGAAGCTGTTCAGGAATGTCGCGGATCATCTCGAGGACGAAGGGCTGTTCGTCGTAGAGGCGTTCGTCCCGGACATGGACAGATTCGACCGGCATCAGAACGCCGAGGTGAACATCGTGGGCGTCGATCACGTCCAGCTGAGTTTCTCGCGCCACGATCCTGTCACGCAGACGATCACGAGCCAGCAGGTGCTCTTGTCAGAAGGTGAGATGAAGATGGTTCCCGTCCACCTTCGGTACATATGGCCGTCGGAGATGGATCTGATGGCGCGGCTCGGAGGGATGGAACTTCGGGAGCGTTATTCGTCGTGGAACGCCGATCACTTCACGTCGAACTCGAAGTCACACATCTCCGTGTATGGCAAGGCGTAGCGCGACAATCGTTTTATGGCAACAGAGGCGCATCACGATCACGTCCACCACGCCGACATGGATCCGGCGGAGCGTGCCGATGCCGTCTCGAAGGCACTGGCGCTCGAATACCTGTCGTTGGGTTGGAACCTCGTCGAAACCGTCGTCGGCTTCATTGCAGGGTTGGCGAGCGGATCGGTCGCGCTGGTGGGTTTTGCGTTGGATTCCGTCGTAGAGGCGTCGTCGGCGGGTGCGCTCGTGTGGCGGCTGCGCAGCGAGGGCAAACGGGGATGGAGCGCCGAAGCTATCGAACGCCGAACGGTACGGATCGTGGGGTGGGCGTTCGTGGCGCTCGCTATCTACGTCGGAGCGCGTGCCGTTTACGACCTGGTGACAGAGGCACGACCGGAGGAGAGCACCGTCGGCATCATCCTGG
>JAHWJK010000008.1 GCA_019348445.1 Actinomycetota bacterium
TTTATGACTTGTTCAGGATCAACCGCGATCGGGTTCCTTCGCCGGAGCTCGACAGCTCGGTCTGGTCAACGAGGCTCTCCAGCAACGCGTGCGAGAGGACCTGCCTGGTCGAGAATCCGTGGCTGTCCTCGACGGCGTCTTCGGGAGGCGTGACCTTCCCCTCGACGTCGATGACGAAGCGATCGGCTTCCTCGGCCCACTTCACGACCACCGGCTCTGAAGTACCCGCGTCTTCATGAGCGAGGACGGCGCTGGTGCAAGCTTCGGTGACCGCGATCCGAAGATCGTCGACGCGGTCTCCATCCAACCCTGCACTACGGGCGAGCGAGGTGACCGTCAGGCGTACGACCCCAACGTAGACCGACCGGGGCGGGATCGCGATCTCGATAGCGGCCAACTAGGAGGCGGCGCTCCCCGTCGCCTCTTCCAGCGAGCCGTGGATCGGGAAGACCTTCGTGAGCCCGGTGATCTTGAAGATCTTGAGGATCTTGTCCTGCGTGCAGACGAGCGAGAGGCTCCCGTCGTGCGCCTTGACCCGCTTGAGGGCGCCCACCAGGACGCCGAGACCCGTCGAATCCAGGAAATCGACCCCCTCGAGGTTCACGACGACGTCGTACGAGCCTTCCGAAACGAGCTCGATCAGCTTCTCGCGAAGCTTCGGTGCCGTGTAGACGTCGATCTCACCCTTGACGTCGACCACGGCGTGAGAATCGACCCTCTGCACGTCCAGCCCCAGCTCCATCGAAAAGCCCCTCCTCGTAAGAAAAACGTAGGCATCTAAGAGGGCCGCATCCTAATGCTCCTGCATCGAGCGCCCGATTAGTCCCAGAACGCGAATAGAGGGCTGGGATTCGGCGGTGGCGAAAGTGCTGTGCGGCCGCGGGCGCTCCGGCGCTCCACGAGCAGCAACAACATCGCGAAATTTCCGTGGTTTGTCGCGGAACGTTCGCTACCTTTTTCGGGCGCACCAAACCGGCCGGGAGGACCTGATGAGCGCAATCGCCGAAAGCCTGCGGCGCCAGCGGCTTCCATTACTCACGATCGCGGTCGTCGTCGCCGTCGGGACGATCGCATGGGCGCTCGTGTCTCGCGCGACGTCGCAGCACCTCACGCGACCGGATTACCCCGTCGCCGCACCGGCCGTCGAACAGGCCGAGTGGAAGATCGACTACTCCGCCGGCGGACGCTTCGGCAAGATGACCAAGAAACAGAGTGCGAGATATGCCGCGCAGAAAGCCAGAGCGGGATCGCTCGTGCAGGCTCTGTACGACGGCATATTCCTCGACCCTGCGGGCCTCAAGGCGACGGTCAAGGAGTCGTTCGCCGCCGATGCCGCACGATCGTTCGACGCGGAGCGGCTCGGATTCCCTAGCGCCGCGACCGACGTGAAAACCATCAGGCGGACTGCACGTATCGCTCTAGACGCGAGGACCGCCGCACATGCGATCGGACACGTAGCGATCGTTGCCGAAGCGCGACTCGAGAAACGGACGGTTCAGATCAAGCACACGTCGACGTTGTGGATGGAGCGTAGCGACAACAAGTGGCGGGTCATCGCGTTCGACGTGACGCAAAAGCCGGCGAAGTGATCAAACGCATCGCGGGCGTGCTCGCGCTAATCGCTTTGGTCTGCGTCCTGGTCCCGGTATTCGGCTCCGGTCCCGAGCCCGCGGCCGCCTCACTGGTGATGGGACGCGTTCACGAAGAGTTTCAGCCCACGGACGGAAAGATCTTCGTCCTCGTGATCGGCAGCGACGCGAGGTTCGGTAACCCCGAGCGGTCGCGCGCAGACGCCATCCACATCGTCGGGATCAACACCAAAAAGATGCGCGGCGGGATCCTCAACTTCCCGCGTGACTCGTGGGTGAACGTTCCCGGTTTCGGCTCGTCCAAGATGAACGAGGCTCTCTACGACGGGGGCCCGGCGCTCCTCGCAAGGACCCTCGAAGGTGTAACCGGTATCCGCATCGACTACTGGTTGCTCACCGCGTTCGAAGGCTTCGAAGGAATCGTCCGGGATCTCGGCGGGGTGGAGATGACGATCCCTCAACGCGTCGACGACAACTGGTCCGGTGCCCATCTGCCCGCGGGGAAGCAGAAGCTGCGCCACTGGGAAGCGCTCGCTTACCTCCGCAGCCGTCACGCGTTCGCGGGAGGTGACGTCGCTCGAACCACGCACCACGGCGATTTCCTCTTGGCGATGCTCCGCAAGCTGCGTGACGAGGTCGGCAAGGACCCGACTCAGCTCCTGAACTGGATCGCCACGACGCGACGTCACACGAAGTTGAACGTCCCCGCGAGCGAGCAGTTCCGGCTGGGCGTGCTCGCATCGAAAGTCAGCCCGAAGGACGTGCGGAACGTGACCGTCCCGGTCCAGATCGGCGCGGTGGGTGCCGCCAGCGTCGTGTTCATCCAGCCGAGCGCGAACGACATCTACAAGCGGTTCAGAGAGAACGGGTACCTCTAGCCAGTCGTAAGGACGTCCGCCGCGAAAGATTCTGCCGACAGCGCGGAGCCCGTGGCCTCCTCGACCAGAGCATCCCACCGAACGAGGGCGCCGGCCCTGAACACGCGCTGTGTCAGGAAGTCACCCGCAGTCTCCGAACGAGCCACGCCACCACACTCGGTCTCGATCGTCCGGCGTAGCTGCGACGCAAGCATCTCGCCGAGAAGGTAGTTCTGGTAATACACCGGCGCGACGGCGAGATGGATCTTCGACGCCCACCCGCCACGAGGAAGTACGGCCGGTCTGTCGACGAGCTGGAACCGTTCGACGTGATCCCACCACCGCTCGTCGAGATCTCCTTCCGGATCGGCGTATAGATCGCGCTCGAAATGCGTCATGACGAGCCCCCACCGCACGAACTGCAGGCTCTCTGCCGCACTCGCATGCTGCAGATCGCGCTCGATCGCCGCTACCTGCTCCGAGTCAACACCCGCCACGTCGCGGAGCCACAGCGGATCGCGAACGAAACGGCCGCACAGGATGGCGATGGCCTCCGTGACGAACGTATGCGTCGGCCTTCGCAGCAGATACGGGAGCCTTTGATCGAACGAGATGTCGTAGACGGCGTGGCCGGATTCGTGAAGCATCGTCGAGGTCCACCGTTCGCCCGAAACGATGTTCGCGAGGATCCGGACGTTCTTGCCGGACCTATCGATGTCGAGGCAGAACGCGTGCTGAGATTTCAGGTCACGCGGATACAGGTCGCTGAGCTCGATAACCCTCGAGAGGTCGATACCGAGGCTCTCGAAGGTCCTGCCGGCCGCGGCTACGGCGTCGACATCAGCGAAAACCTCGTCGAGAACCACGCGGCCCTCGGGAGGCGCCTCCTGGAAGAACGGGTCGGCGTAATGCCACGGAGATACGTGTTGCACGCCGAACCGATGTCTCAACCTTTCGTCCACGTCGGCCTTCCACGTCGAATAAGGACCAAGGGTCAGCTGCTCGAGTTCACCTAGCCGATCGAACAACCACGCCTCAGGGAGCTCCTGCAACTCCAGCGACATCCGGTAGTAGTCGGCAAACCCAAGCGAGAGCGCTACCTCGTTGCGGGCGCGAACCAGATTCCGGACCCGGTCGGCGACAACGCCACCTACCTGCTTGGAAGCTCGCCACACCTGCTCGCGATGGTCGTTGTCGTCCGACGAACGCAGCGCTTCGATGATGTCGTTCTCCGTCAACCTGTGGCCGGCGACGGCCGCGCGGAAGGATGCGAACTCTGTCTCGATCTCGCTTGACAGACGAACGATCGCGACCCGATGCGCGTCGTCCATCTGGTTGCCGGTCAGCGACCTACGAAGAACATCGAGCTGCCGCTTGACGACCGGGTCGTGGATGTCTTCCTCGAGAGCGCGGTTCACCGCATCGAATACCCCGGCGTCGCCCTTCAACCTACGAAGCTCGAGCTCCAACTCTGCTCGTCGCGCGCCGTTCTCGGGCGTCGCTTTGACCTGCGACTCCCAGTACGACTCGTGGAAGCGCGTCTCCAAGTCGCGGAACCGCGCCTCGATATCGCCGACAAGATGCGGGACCGATGTGTGCTCACCCATCCGTACGTCCTTCCCAGAAGCGACGCATCCTAAGAGCGGGAGCCGACCAGCTCGAAGTGATGGGGTTCGTGCGGCAGCGGGCGATGCAGCGGGAGACCGAGCTCCTCAACCAGACGGGCGGCAAGCGCGAGGTCGCCACCCAGATCGACCGCGAGGCCTTTCTCGTGCATCGAATGTCCGGGTGGTGCCACCCAATCGTCCGCGGCTTCGGCGGAGCCGTACCTTTGCAGCGCACTGGTCCACAGCATCTGTTGTTCGCGCAGCGACCGGTAACCGGACGTGACGGAGACGGCTCCGCCGGAATGCGCGATCAGCTTCTCAACGGATGCGCGTAGGACCGGATGCATGCCGGCCGCGGCGAACAGTTCTCCCTGCGGCCGGAACAATTCGGGTTCGATCACGGCCCGCGCTCTCGCAGTGACGTCTCCAACGGCGACCTCCACCTGCATGGCGGTGGCTCCGCGAGGGCAGATACACGAGACCAGGCGGGCGCCGTTCATCCGCGCGTACTCGGTCGCCGCTATCTCCGGATCGCCTCCCCCGTACGGCGCCGACTCCGCGACCGCGGCAAGAGCCGCAGAGTCGGCGGCCAACTGCGCGCGGGCGCGGGCAGCCGATGCGTCGGCCGCCCGAACGCCCACCAGCGCGAGAACCGCGGCAAGGAAGATCGACAGTGTCCCGACGAGGACCGTCATGGTTGTTCGATCCGCATGCTTGCCTCGGCATCGAGAGTGAGACCGTCGAATAGCGAACCGATGATCGGAACGCTCGTAGACGGCGAGTACGAGACCACCACGGTCACAGGCTCCCCTTGTCGCCGGTAGAGGCCCTCGGGTTCGACCGAGACGTCGATGTCACGAAGTCCCACCCCGCCGGCGGCTCGTTCGATGGCTTCTACATCGGGATCCACCGCTGCGATGCGGGCGGCCTCACGAGCCGCATGCCACACCTTCACGTGATCGATCGCGATAACACCGACCTGAACCAGGACCGCGAGCACGATGACGACGATCGGAAGGCAGAGCGCCAGCTCGACCGTCGACTGCCCGCGCTCGTCGCGGGTCAACCCTGTGCGCTGTCGATCAAGCCGGAGATGATCTGCTGGAAGACGTCGGTCATCGCCCCCGACTTGACGAACGCGGCGAGGACCCCGACGACGAGGCCCGCAACGAGCAACACCAGCGCGTATTCGGCAGTGGTCTGCCCGGACTCGGAGACGAACATCGATCGGATGCGGCGCATACCCACCTCCACGGACGAGCCGGCCCGATGCCGGCGGATATGCACATCACAGCCGAGTCAGTACCCGCGCGCTGTGGCGCGCGTCACCTCACCGCAAGAGAGTGACCGTGTCTCCGACTTCGATGCCCCACTCGTCGAACGCTCCCTGATTCACTTCGAGCGCGGCCGTGTACTCGGCCTTGGGGGAATACGTCGGACACGGATCCTCGGTGCATGGATCCATATCGATGATCTCGAGGATCGTTTGATCTTCTCCGATGAATGCGACCGATAGCGGGATCCTCGTGTTCTTCATCCAGAAGCCGCCGGTCGTCGGCTCGAAAAAGACAAACATCATCCCGGCGTCGTCGGGCAGCGAGTCGCGGTGCATCAATCCCCGTTGGCGGTGCTCTTCCGTCTGCGCGATCTCGACGTCGACGAAGACCTCCTCGTCGTCGCTGCCGAGCAGCACGCGGCCCGTTGGAAGCCCCGCCTCCGAGACCTTCGGCTTGTTGTCGTAGCAGGCGACGAGAAGGAACGCGCAGAGACAGGCAGTCACGATCCTTCGCATCCGATTAGCTTCGCGCCCTAGACAGGTTGTGCGAGACCGCGAAGCAGCGGCACGATCGCTATCAAGACGAACGACGGCAAGCAGCACGTGACGAGGGGCAGAACCATCTTGACCGGAGCGCGCTCGACTTGCCGTTCGAATTCCTGCCGCGCATCCCGGCGTATGGACGCAGCGGTTCGACGAAGCGTGGCCGCGACCGGTGCCCCCGTGGCGTGAGCGTCGGTCAGAGCGGCCGCGAGTCCAGGGAGGTCTTCGGCTATCGCTCTCCGCCACGGTCTCCCAAGCTGCACGCGTCGAAACGCGCTCCGGAACGGCGGGCGGTTCACAACGGCATGTTCTAGGGCGGCATCGAGCGGCCACCCGGCATCGAGAGAAGCGGCGACCTCATCGGCGACGGTCGCACTCGGGTCGTCCACGGGAGGGGTCGGGATAACTCGCACGAGCCATCGATAGCCCGCGATCCCGATCAAGACTCCGAACGCGATCGATACCGCAACGATGCCGTCGGTCAGCTGGCGGAGGCCCATCGGCAGCATGAGCAACGGAAGCGCCGCGATGATCCGGGCCGACAGCGTGGCCCCCGCGCCGGCCACCTCCGCCGACCGACGCAACGTCGCTTTCTCCCTGATCGAACCCGCGAGCTCCTCGACGCCGACAGCCCAGTTCGCACCAGAGGTCGCCGAACCTTCGAGGCACGCGCGCAGTTGCGGTAGCGCGTCACCGAAGATCGTTGCGAGCGGCGAGACGCAGTCGCCGATGGGAGCGCCGAGCCGCGCACGGCGCGCCGCGGCAATCACCTGGGGCGATTCGTGACCGAGCCGCGCCGGTAGCTCGATCAACGCACCGCGGACCGGATACCCACTCCGCGCCAAGCCCGCGAGGCGCTCGCAGATGAGAACGGACGACATCAGGTGGTCTCTACCTCGTGGACGAAACGCCGACCGTTCACGCGAGCGAGGTGAACCACGAGGTCGAACGCATGCGTGAAGCGCGTTCGCAACGTGGACTCCGACAGCCGGCTACCCGCCGCGGCAAGCGAGACGAAGCGGTCCACCACGTCGGCGGCCGACCGCGCGTGAACCGTCACGAGCGATCCGGGGTGGCCCGTAGAGAACGCGTCCAGAGCGACGAGCGCCTCGGCCCCCCTGACTTCACCAACCACGATCCGGTCGGGGCGCATCCTCAAGGTCGCCCGGAACAGATCGCTCAACGTCACCTCTCCATAACCTTCGACGTTGGGCGGCCGCGCGACCAGCGACACGCAGTGCCCACATTGCGGCTGGAGCTCGGGCGTCTCCTCGATCGTGACGATGCGTTCCGTGTCCGGAACCTCGGCAAGCAACGCGTTGAGCAACGTCGTCTTCCCTGATCCCGTACCGCCGCTGATGGCTATCGTCTTGCGGCCCCGAACCGCGTCGACTAGTAGACGGCCGAGCGCGTCGTCGAACATCCCTCGATCTTGGAGATCCTCAAGACGTAGCGGCGATTCGGGGAAGCGTCTGATCGAGACCTTTGGCCCGTCCGGCGCCAACGGCGGCAGCACGACATGCATGCGCGAGCCATTCGGAAGAGCGACGTCTGCGATCGGACGAGCGGTGTCGACGCGTCCGCCGCCTCGAGAGATCAGGCGCTCGATCGTCGCCCGGAACTCTTCCTCCGAAGAGAACACGATCGGCGATCTGGCAAGGACTCCGTCCCGCTCGACCCACACGTCGTCGTAGCCATTGACGAGGATGTCGGTTACGCGCTCGTCGCGGATGAGTGGATCGAGCGCTCCGTAACCGTCGACGAACGCGGCTACTCGTTCGACGACGCGTGGCGACGACCCGTTGTCGATGAGAAGGGCCCGCATCGCGAGCCTGCGTGCGGCTTCATCGAGATCGGCGAGCTCGTCGTGTTCGAGGACGATCTCGAGCGCGTCGCTCAGGCCGTTGCCAGCGCCCGCCATAGCCTCTTGATCTGCCACAACCACGGAGACAGCGGGGACGTCAACAGACTCCCGTCGTCCTCGGCGTCACGAAGCCCGGCCGAGCATGGCAACTCGACCGCGACTTTTCGCTGCAACAGCTGTTCGATGTCCTTGCGTCGCAGGCTGCTTCCCGGCCCCAACCTGTTCGTCACGATCGCCCACCTGATCGCGGCGTGCGTATCGATGATGGCGCGGGCGCGTTCGGCGGACGGACGCGTTGGCGCGAGGACCAGAACTCCGATCGCTCCGCGAGCCGCGAGCGCGGCCACCCCATCCTTCGGAACGTCGACGATGGCGTGGTCGAAGACCGGCAGTGACCTTTCGAGGACCGTCGCAACGTGGTCGACCGTCGCCGTTGGAGGAGCGAGCAGGACGCGGAATCCGGGAGCTACGGGTAGCGCACTCAGCTCGATCGGCTCGTCTTCAAGGACGTCTCCCCACGACTTCGCCGAGGGCATCGCCAACCGCCGCCGCAGGTCGTCACCCGAGGCTTCGATCAAACAACCCCCGGAGATCCCGGCAAGATGCAACGCGACCGACGACGCCCCGCAACCTCCCGTAGCGCCGACGACGAAGATCGCTCGCCCCGCCGTCGTTGCAAGCCGCGCCGCTATATCCGCAATGAGTTTCCCGGGGTCGGTTGGATCGAAGAGGACGTATCCGTCGCGGTAGCGGTCGGGGCCGCAGACGACGACATCTGCATCGGTTGGGACATCCTCGTGCAGCTTGACGATCCACGAAGCGGGGGCCGTGTCGAATGCTCGAGCGAGCTGAAGGCGGATCTTGTCATCCCTACTGACGGCCGCTATCCGATGCACGAGCACAGTTCACCGAGCAAGCGCCCCACCTGCTGTGGCCGGTGCCACAGCGCGACAATCAGAGCGTGGAAGCAGCATTCTTCGATCTCGACAAGACGATCGTGGCGCGGTCGAGCCCGCTCGCACTCAGTCGCTCTTTCTTCAGCGCCGGGCTGATCACTCGGTCGTCATTGCTCAAATCGATCTACGCGCAGTTCGTCTTCCACCTGATGGGGGCGGACGAGACGAAGATGGAGAAGATGCGCGTGGAGGCCGCGAAGCTCACGTCGGGGTGGGAGCAGGAGAAGGTTCGACAAGTCGTAACCGAAGTGCTCGAGGAAGTCATCTCGCCGTTGATCTATGCCGAAGCTCTCGAACTGATCCACGACCATCGCATGGCAGGCCGTCTGATCTGCATCGTTTCGTCGTCGCCCGAAGAGATCGTCGAACCCCTTGCAAAGATGTTGGAGGTGGACCGCTACATCGCAACGAAGCCGAAGGTCGTGGACGGCCTCTACACCGGGGACCTGGCGTTTTACGCTTACGGACCCGCCAAGGCCGACGCGATCGAGAAGCTCGCCGCAGAACTCGGCCTCGATCTGAACGGATCGTTCGCGTACTCCGATTCGCCGACGGATCTCCCGATGCTGGAACTGGTGGGCAATCCGGTCGCGGTGAGTCCCGACCGGACGCTGCGCCGCATCGCGCAGGAGCGTGGGTGGGAGATCGAGTATTTCCGGAACCCCGTCAGCTTGCGCCGACGCCTCCCACAGTTGCGAGGGCCTGAGCTGACACCGAGACATGGCGCGGCGGCGGCCATGATGGTCGTGGGGGTGGCCGCGGCGGGGTGGTGGCTCAGCCGCAGGACCGCTACGAGAGACGAATAGGCTGCTCGGGATGCCTGAGTCGACGAGCGGGCGAACTCGTCGCGTAGCGGTGCGTTCCCTCGCCCTCGCACTATGCGGGATCTCTCTCCTATCGGCCGGAGATCTGCATGCGACGCCGCGCAGAGAACGACTCGACGCCGCTAAGGAACGGCTCTACGAGCTGGAGAAGGAATTTGAACTCGTAGTCGAGCGCTACAACGCGACGAACGAAAAGCTCATCGAGATCCAGTCCGAGATCTCGGCAACGCGCCTCGTGGTGGACGAGCTGCAGGATCGGATGGACGCGCGCCAGAGCGATGCGGTCTCGCTTGCGAAGGAGCTCTACATGTCGGGTGGTGCGGCGATCGCGTTCGAGTCGATCTTGTCGGCCGAGTCGATCGGCGAGCTCGAGAAAACGGTCGAATACCTCCGCGCGTCCGAGCAGGCGCAGGCGAAGGTCTTCGAAAGCCTCGCGGTCGATCGCGCCGAGCTGAATCGCCATATCGCGATCCTCGAAGAGGACCGGGGGCGCGCGGTCGCAACCGAAGCGCGCCTGAGTGACCTCCGCCAGGAGATCGAAGCAAAGGTCGCGAGCCAACAGGACGAGATAGCCGAACTAAATGCCGCGATCGAGGCCGCCGCGCTACGCCGCGCCGAAGCACGTCGTGAGGCCGCGGCTGCCGCTGCAGTGCCGGTTGGCGCGCCGTCTCTTTCGGTCCCCGCACGACCCGCCCCCGCGCCCAATCCCGGCGCGCAGACTGCCGTCGACGCCGCTCTGTCCCAGGTTGGGAAGCCTTATCAATGGGGCGCGGAGGGACCCGATTCTTACGACTGTTCTGGGCTGACGCTGTGGGCGTGGGCCAAGGCCGGGGTGTCGTTGCCGCACAACTCGGGGATGCAACAAGCCGCGATCGCGCCGGTGTCCCGCGACGAGCTGCAGCCGGGCGACCTCATCTTCTTCGGGAGCCCGGTGCACCACGTGTCCATGTACATCGGCAACGGCCAGATGGTCGAGGCCCCGTATACGGGGCAGTTCGTTCGCGTCGTGCCGGCGGATCGGTGGAGCGACTTCGCGGGGGCCGGACGCCCCGGTGTGTGACCCCTAACTAATCGTCCTTGCCGTCCTTGTCGGCTTCGTCGATCTGGTTCTCGACGTCGTTGCCGACTTCCTCGACGTCCCTCTGGTCTTCCCTATCGCATGCGATCCCGGCGGCGGCCGGGACCACCAGAAGCGCGACGAATCCCAGGCGAGCGAGCTTCTCTTTCATGGTCATCCTCCTCAGCAGAACCTGACGGAGGCATACCCCCGATACGCAGAGTTATTCCTCGACTACGGAGAGCGATCCATTAGGCGTCGCGCCCCGGCCCCGTGAGCTGCATGTCGCCCTTTGTGGTCTTCACGAAGACCTGCCAAAAAAGATACGAGTAGAAGCTGTGGGGGCGCTTCTTCATCTCGTCTGCGTAGGTGCGGATGGCGCGGACGTAGGCCCAACTTCTGTTGTAGGCGAATAAGGCATCGTTCATGCGCTCGGGTGCGCCCGATGCGCTCAGGTAACGCGCGGCCGCCATGATCGCATCGTGCGGGTTCCACACGTTGCCCTCTCCATAGATCGCCCACGTCCCCGGCATGAACTGCATCGGCCCCAATGCGCCCGCGGAGCTAGGACCCATGAACCGGCCGAACTTCGATTCGACGAAGTTGAGCGAGGCCAGGATCTCCACCGGGATGTCGTAACGGCGACCCGCCTTCCGATAGAAACGCTGGAGCTTGTGGTGCGGATCGACCGGCGTGACCCGCATACGCACGGGCGGCTCGATCGGGCTCGCAAGCGCGCTCAGCCCGGCCGCCGCTTGGACATGCGCATCGATCTTCCGCGCGAGCCAGCGCGGCACCTTCCGGATCACGGCCGTCGCGAGATCGGGCTTCTTCGTGAGCGCCCGGTACATGCGTTGTTGCCACAGGGCTCCCAGAGCGACGCGGCGACCTGCCGGAGAACGCATCCAACCGCCGCGCTCCAACCACATGCCGATCGCCTTCTTCAGCTTGAGCTCGGTGGCATGGACCTGTTCGGCTAGCCGATCCGGTCTGATCGGAACGCGCTTGTCGGGATGCGGGAAAGACACCAGGCGGCCGCGCGCGGGAGTGGGTTGGGGTTCGGACGTCTTCGAGGGGCTCGGAGATGCAGTAACCAGGGTGCCGAGAACGTCGTCGTCTGCCGCCGACGAGCACGCAACGAGGAAGACCATCGCGACGGCCGCCGACAACAACTTCATCGACGACAGGCTACGCGGTCGTGGTCTTAAGTCGAATCTGCGACCGCGCCTGCGGGTACGGCCTCCACCCGGCGCTGTTGAGGCGATGGACCTGTCTCGCGGCGGACGATCACCGCGACGGAAGCGATGATGATCGCGGCGGCTCCCAACATCGTCGGGGTGAGCTGTTCGTCGAGGATGAGCCATCCCAGCGTGATGGCGATCACGGGATTGACGAACGCGTAGGTAGCCACCTTGGAGACGGGGACGTTCTGCAACGCCCAGACGTACGCGGTGAACGCCACCCACGACCCGAACACGACGAGGTATCCGAGCGCCACCAACGACGGGACGGAGAACTCCTCGAAGTGGATGTCACCGAATTCTCCTCGCAACCCGCCCACGATGGTCGTCGCGATCCCACCGAAGAGCATCTGGTACGCAGTCGAAACGAATGGGTTCGCGGGCATATCGATCCGTCCGGAGAGGAACGAGCCGGCCGCCCAGAACATGGGGGCGAAGATCAACAGGATGATCCCGATCGTCGTCGATTCTTCGGGTTGCCCGCCGGGCAAGACCAACCACGCGACCCCGGCGAAGCCGATAGCGACACCCACGAGCGTGGACCCAGCGATGCGATCGCCGCTCACCCTGCGCATCAAGACGACCCACAGGGGCACGCTCGCGATCATCAACGCGGCGAGCGAAGACGAGACCGTCTGCTCGGCGAGCGTGACCAATCCGTTTCCTCCGAGCAACAGCGCGGTCCCGACGATGGCGCACGAGACGAGCTGCTTACGGCTGACGCGGACGGCGTCGCTGCCGTCCCTGAATCGAAGCCACAGGTAATAGGCGGCACCGGCGACCAGGAAACGGAAGCTCGCCGACAGCAACGGCGGCACGGTTTCGACCACTACGCGGATCGCGAGATAAGTCGTGCCCCACACGACGTAAACGATCGATAGAGCGGTCCATACCTGCCAGGTCGGGACTCGTCCGGTGGTTGAGGTCACGCTGGGGGGAACTTGCTCTACCACCGGTGTATTCCGGCAGCGGGTGAATTCCTAAGAATCTAAGGCAGCGGACAGCGCGTCCCACAGTTTCGGCGCGTCGCCGCGCAGGACATCGCCGGCGGGCAGTCCCGTATCGCGTTCGGCGGCCGCCAGAACCTCGTCGGCGGAATCGTCCGGCAGACCGTGACAATTGATCGAGACACAGGCGACTTTCGCAGGACGATTTACCGCCGCCAACCCTTCGTAGGTCGCGACGAGCTCCGACAACGGCGGGAGCTTCGTGTAGGGAGGCTCCTCGATCGCGTCGCGGCCGGCGTGGTGGCACAGCACCAACGCGTGAGGGCACGACCCGTGCAACAGACCCAGCGTGACCGCCGAATACGCCGGATGCCACACGCTGCCTTGGCCCTCGATAACGAGGACCTCCGAGTCCGGCTCGGCGTCCACGACCAACTGCTCCGCCGCGCCCGCGACGAAGTCGGAGATGACACGGTCGATGGCGATCCCCTTACCCGCGATGAGCACACCCGTCTGCCCCGTCGCGACGAACTCGCACTTCGTTCCCGCATCGAGACCGGCACGCGTTAGTTCGAGCGCAGTCGTCTTCTTCCCAACCGCGCAGTCGCTGCCCACGGTCAAGGCGATCTTCTGCGGGACCTCGAGGGATCTTCCGGAGAACAACGGGATGTCCGCGGGAGGTTCCCTCACGTCCCATAGGCGCACGTTCTTGTCTTTAGCTCGCGCCACGAATTCCGCGTCGTCGCCGAGCATCGTGTGGAGCCCGTTGACGATCTCCAGACCTGCGTCGATGGCCCCAAGGATCCACTCACGCCAGTGTTCGGGCATCCACCCGCCGGGCGTAGCCACGCCGAGGAGGAATGACGTCGGCGAATATGCGAGGCCATCCTCGAGGGTCGCAACGATCGGAGCATCTCTGCCGAGCTCCGGCAACAACTCGGCAACGCGCCGGCCCGCGTTGTCTCGGTCGAGAACTGCCGCGATGTCGTCGCGCGAATAGCGGATGACGCCGTGCGCGGTCTTGGCGTTCCGCTCCAGTAGGTAACCGTCCGCAAGGATCAGCCACGAACGCTTCACACGAACGCGTCCTTCGACACGCCGATACCGGGACGATCCGGCAGCGTGATCGTTCCCTTGTCGTAGCTGATCGAAGGGAACGGATCATCGGCCAACAGCAACGGCCCGTCGAGGTCGACGTGGTCCATGAGCGACGCGATCGCCGCGCCCGCGCCCGTCTGGACGCCGGAGTCGAGGTCGCAGCCCAACATGACCTTCATCCCGTGAGCCCGAGCAGTGTGCACTCCTTTTACGAGTTCCCGGATACCGCCTGCTTTCCGGAGCTTGAGGTTGACACCGTCGACGACTCCCACAAGCTTCGCGACGTCTTTCGACTCCCCGACGTCCTCGTCCGCGAAAACCGCGATCGGCGAGCGCGCGGTGATTCGTGCGAGGTCTCCGAGGTTGCCTCCACGGATCGGCTGCTCGCACAACTCGATGTCGAACCGATCCAATGCGTTCAGTCGTTCGATCGCCTCCTCGGTTCCCCAGCCCTCGTTCGCGTCGATGCGGATCTTCCCGGGGAAGCTGTCGCGCAGGGCGCGGACGGCTTCGACATCTCCGTCGAATCCAACCTTGATCTTGATGATCGGGTGATCGACAAAGCCCTTGGCTCGCTCGACCATCTTGTCGACTTCCGTGATCGGGATCGTGATGGAGGTGGGCGGGATGGGGCGGCCGGCCAACCCGAGGAAGTCGCGCAGAGGAACTCCGGCGATCGTCGAGGCCAGGTCGTGAAGCGCTACATCGAGCGCGCATCGCGCGGAACCGGCTGGAAGAAGAGTCGCGACGCCCTCGAGATCGAACGGTCCGTTCAGCCGAGATAGGTCGACTTCCTCCAGTTGCCGGACCACGCTTTCCACCGACTCGCCCCAGCGGTCGGCCGGACCCACCTCGCCGAGACCGACGGCATCCCCGTAGCGAGCGATGACGAACACATTCGTAGACGAATCCCACGTCTGCCGAGCGATCGTGAAGCGTTCCTTCAGAGGTAGCTCGCGGACCTCGACCTCGATCGACAGCTCGGGCATGCGCCAACGTTACCGGGCGGAGTTAGAGAAGCTTCATCTGCTCCGTCGACAGCTTCGCCTTCTGCTTGTTGAGCTCGGTGCGCCATCGAGATTGGCCGTTCCGACGCTGCGTGAGCGGCCGCACCCCGCCCGCGCGGTCGATGATGTCCCGCACCGTCTTCGCTAGCTCGTCCTTGGCGTTCGCCGACGCGTACGCGCTGCGCTTGTACATCTCTTGATAGCGCGGCACGAGATCGGGGTATTCGTTGCCAAGCCATTCCATGTAGACCTCCTTCACCTTCGGTCGCAGGTGCAGAAGGATCGGCGACACGTGCGTGGCCCCCGCGTCGATCGCGGCTTCGACGACGTCACGAAGCTGTTCCGGTTTGTCGGTGATGCCGGGCAAGATCGGAGCAACCAATACACCGCAGGGGACGCCCGCCTCGTTCAGCTTCTTCACGGCCTCGAGCCGCTTACGCGGATGGGGCGTCCCGGGCTCGCTCCGGCGCCACGCATCCTCGTCGAGGGTCGGCACGGAATAGGCAGTCGACACGTCGGTCACTTCACTCGCTGCAACCAGAAGATCGATGTCGCGCAGCATCAGCGTCCCGCGCGTCAGGATCGAGAACGGGTTCCGGTACTCGATCAACGTTTCGAGGATCCGAGACATGAGCCTGTACCTGCCTTCGCAACGTTGGTAAGGATCGGTGTTCGTCCCCATCGCGATCGACTCGCCCTTCCACCTCTTCCTGCGCAACTCACTGCGCAACAGATCCGGCGCGTTGACCTTCACGACGATCTTCGTGTCCCAGTCATTACCGGCATTCATGTCGAGATACGTGTGGCTCGCGCGCGCGAAGCAAAATTTGCACTGATGCCCGCATCCCCTGTACGGATTGATCGTCCAGTTGAACGGCAGGTAGTTGCCCGGAACCTTGTTCAGGATCGTCTTGGCTTCGGTTTCGATGAACGTGATGCCGCGGAAATGCGGCGTGTCGAACGTTCGGCGGCGAAGCTCGAAGAGCTGGTCTCCCACCCGTGAAGTATAGAACGTATGTTCGTACCGTCTAGCCCTCGGGCAGCGGCCGCGGCGTTCTCAGATACGGCACCACCTCGACCGCCACGATCGCGGCCATGATCAACGCGGCTCCCGTCCACCCCACTACCGACAGCGTGTCGCCCTGCAGGAGGTAGGCGAAGAGCCCGGCGAACGCCGGTTCACTCGCCAGGATCAATGCCGTCCGAGCCGGCGACGCGTGCTTCTGCGCCCACGCCTGAACCCAGAACGCGAGCGCGCTCGCCAGGACTGCGGTCACCGCGAGCGCCTGCCACACGACCGCGGAGCGCGGCACGACGATGTCGTCCATCGTCACCGCGACGACGAGACTGAATACGCCGCACACGCCCAGCTGCACCGCGAGCAGCCCCGCGAGGTCGTGGTTCTTCAGCGCGCGGTCCGTGGCGAGGATGTGAAACGAGAACGACACCGCACACAGGAAGACGAGAACGTCGCCGACGATGCGGCCCCCTCCCCCAGGATCGGACAGCAGATAAAGACCGACCGCCGCAACGAGCGCTGCGCTCCATCCCACGACACCCACCTTGTGGCCGAAGAGAAGCGCGCCGAGAAGGGGAGTCAACACGCAGAACGTGCCCGTGATGAAGCCGGCGTTGGCAGCCGTCGTGCGTTCGAGACCGAAGGTCTGGAACACATAGCCGCCGGTAAGGAAGACCCCCATCAGCAGCCCGGCTTTCCACCCGTCGCGCGTGAGCCCCCGCACGCGCCGCCAGAACATCGCGGTGACGAGCAGCGTCGCGGGTATGAACCGATAGGCGAGGAAGGTCATGGTCGGGACGATCGCGATCGCGTCCTGGACCATCACGAAGGTCAATCCCCAGACCGCGCAAACGCCGACGAGCGCGGTCTCGGGAACGGGAAGGCGTTGCGGCATCGCGCAACGCTACCGGCGGGTGCTAGCTGACTTTCAGAACCGCCGGTGAATTGGACTCTTCGATGAGGTCGAGAACAGCTTCTTCGACCGTTCCCTGCAGAGCGGGCTCACCGAATGCCTCGACCTCAC
The DNA here is from genome assembly GCA_019348445.1 of Actinomycetota bacterium. Lineage (GTDB taxonomy): Bacteria > Actinomycetota > CADDZG01 > CADDZG01 > WHSQ01 > JAHWJK01. The sequence goes on from JAHWJK010000008.1 coordinate 16,909, forward strand.
CCAGCTCTTCCAGTACACCGGCGATCGTCACACCGGACTCGAACCTGTCGATCACCCGAGGGTCTACGTAGGACTTCCGACACACGGCAGGCGTGTTCCCCAGGTAATGCGCCGCCTCTTGATAGGCCCGAGCGATCGCACGTTTGCGCGCGGTCTTGGACGAGAACGCTTCGGTGGATACCGCCAACGCGACCGCTGCCAGGACGGTCCCGTGCCATGTCCGGAAATCCTTCGCGGAGTAGTCACCACCGGAGATCTCCTTGAGGTACTGATTGATGTCGAGCGACTTCACGTCGCGCCATTCCTTGCCGGCTTTGTACGCAAGAAGCTCGTCTCCTCCGCTACGCCGCCGCTTCAATGCCTTCACGACGTCGAAGACATCCGGATCGACCATCGACAAGAACCGCTCCTTCTTGCTCTTAGCGAGATATTCGAAGATGACCATCCGCTCGGCTAACTTCACGTGCTCCTTGCGCATGGTGGCGAGACCGAAGGTCTCATTGGTCTCGGCGTATGTCTCGCCCCCGATCCTGAAGAAGCCGCGATCGAGCAACCGGACCGCGCACGCGAGGACGCGATCGCGCGTCAGCCCCTTCTCCATCAGATGCTCGTTCGTCACGTGACGAACTTTCGGTAGCGAGCGCGCGAATTCGAGCATGTGGTCGAACTTCTCTTGGTCCCTCCGGCGACGCCAGTCCTCGTGATACAGGTACTGCTTCCGCTTGGCGGCGTCGACGCCGACCGCTTGTAAGTGACCGTTCGGGTGCGGGCAGATCCAGACATCGGTCCACGCCGGCGGGATCCCGAGGTCCTTGATCCGCTGCAAGGTCGCTAGATCGTCGATCCGGTTGCCGTTGCAGTCGATGTACTCGAAGCCGCGGCCACGCCGCCGCCGGGTGATCCCGGGGCTGGCGCAATCGACTCTTCTCAATCGTGGCATCGCGACCTCTCTCGTTGTGCGGGTCGGCGGTTAACTACCCACCTCCTTCCAGACCCACACCGATTAGCCGCACACGACCTCGGGTAGATAGACGGAAACAGCCATCTAGGAGGTGTTGCACGTGTCCAGCATCGAGCAATCGATAGAGGTCAACGTCCCCGTTCGAACCGCGTACAACCAATGGACGCAGTTCGAGGAGTTCCCGCGGTTCATGGAGGGTGTTCAGGAGGTCAAGCAACTCGACGACACGACCCTCCACTGGAAGGCGGAGATAGCAGGGCAGCAGCGTGAGTGGGACGCGAAGATCACCGAACAGATCCCCGACGAGCGCGTCGCGTGGATGGATATCGGAGGTGCGACGAACGCCGGTGTCGTCACGTTCCACAGGATCGACGACAACATCACGAAGGTGATGCTGCAGATCGAGTTCGAGCCCGGCGGCGTCCTAGAGAAGATCGGTGACGCGCTTGGGTTCGTGAAGGCCCGGACCAAAGGCGACCTCGAGCGGTTCAAGGAGTTCATCGAGAGCCGCGGCTCGGAGACGGGCGCGTGGCGTGGTGAGGTCGAGCAAGACAAGACCTAACGCATCTACGAGCGCACGACGAGGGCCGGGCTTAATCGCCCGGCCCTTTGCTTTCCAGTGACTCGCGCACCTTGCGCGCGTCGTCCGGAGAGAGCCACCGCGCGATCGAGTCACCGACCGTCGTCGGCGTTACCTCCTGGCCGGCATCCTGAAGTGCGATCACCGTCTTGAACACGAAGCTCCGGTAATCGGCAGGAACGCGCATCCCGGCGACGATCCCGGTCGCGCGCCATTCCTGTTCGAGTTCCCGCACGCGTGGCATCTCCCACCACGGCTGCACCGGTCCACGCGGCTCTCCGGGCGTTCGCAGCGGAACGACGTTCACCGGCCGCGATCCGTCTCGGCGCCACTTGGGGGCGGCGTGGAAGTCGGGTTCGTACCGCAACCGCTTCTTCTCCACCGGCTCATCGTCGACCACGAGAACGAGACGAAGACTGCGATCTTCTTCGTCCGGGATGTTTCCGTCGTTGCGTCTGTGAAGAGCCTCGTCTACGGACAACGCAACGCCGAACTCACCGCTCTCGCCGGATCGCCATGCAGCGAGCGCCCGCTCGAGCTCCTGCGTGTTCATGAGGTACCAGCCCTCACGCACGGAACGGATCAGCCGGCTACGGGCAGCGTGAAGTAGAAGGTGGAACCTGTTCCGAGTTTGGACGTAACGCCGACTTCGCCGCCCATCGTGCGGACGTACTCCTTCACCAGCGTCAACCCGATCCCCGACCCCCGTTGTGCTGCCTTGATCGCGTGCCGCGACCGCCAGAATGGGTCGAAGACGTGGGCCGCGTCCTCCTCCGACAGACCGGTCCCGCGGTCCTCGACTTCGATGCGTGCTACCCCGTCGTGGTGGACGGCGCGAACGTAGATGGGCTCATCGGTGCCCGACGCTTTGACCGCGTTCGAGATCAGGTTCGACAGCACTCGGTGGAGCAGGTTCGGATCCGCAGCGACTTTCACCTCTTCGACGTCGATCTCGATCTGACGTCCGCCGACGAGTGGTTGGAGGTCCTCCACCGATGTCTCGATCGTCGGTTTCAGATCCATCGTCGTGACCTCGGGGGCGAAGCGACCCTGCTCGAGGAAGCTGAAATCGAGCAACTTCTCGACGAGATTGGTCAGGTCGCCACCATGGTGCTGGATCTTCTCCACCGATGAGCGGATCGTCTCTTCGTCGAGCCGCCCCCAATGCGTCAACACGGTCGTCGCGAAACCGGAGATACACGCCAGCGGTGTCCGCAATTCATGCGAGATCGAGTTCACGAAATCGCGGCGCAGCTCCAGCGTCTGTTGAAGCTCGCCGATCAGTCGCTGCTCGAGCTCACGCCGCCGCAGGTTCCGCAACGCGAGACCGGCGAACGAAGCGAAGGTGTCGGCGAGGTCGAGCTCCTCTTCGATGAAAGTGCGACCGTCCGAGATGATCGCCAGCACCCCGAGTGGTTCGTCTCCACCTTTGGACAATGGGACGAGAAGGGCTTCCCCCTCGATATCGGTCGTGCCGGACTCCAAGACCTTGGTAGCGCGATCCATCAGCGCAGGACTCGGATCGACCGAGCTACCACCCTGCGCCACTACTTCCAGGCCTGCCTCCTCGTAGATCAACAGCGCGCACATGACGGCGCCGAGTAGTTCCCGTGCACCGTTCACGATCTCCGCGAAGATCGACTCGCGGTCTTCAGCGGAGTTGACGATGAACGCGAGACGCTGAAGTTGCTTGGCGCGACGCGTGAGGTCGTGCAAGCGCCACGCACGTTCGACGACCTCGGGCAGCATGCGGATGTAGGTAGCGTCCTTGACGACGTAGTCGATCGCCCCCGCGCGCATCGCTTCGACGGCGATCTCTTCGGACCCCATACCGGTGACCATCACGACAGAAGGTCCGTCGATCCGTCTGATCTCCTGCAACGTCTCGAGACCCGACATGTCGGGGAGGCGGTAATCCAACAGGACCAGGTCGATCCCATCGAGAGATGCGAGTGCCTCTTTCCCCGACGAGGCTCGGTGAACGTCGAGGCCCCCGTCTCGAAGGCGCCGTTCGATCAGATGGATGTGATCCGGGTTGTCTTCGACGAGGAGAACCGAGATCGGCCTGCGTTCCGCGATCATCGCCATCAGTTCTGACCTCCGCCGGCACCGTTCCCGCTCGAGACCGGCACCGAAACGCGCACGTCGGTACCTACATCGGAATCAGCGATCCAGATACGGCCCCCGCTGGTCTCGACGATCCGCTTGCAGACGGCGAGCCCGATTCCGGTTCCCTCCTCGGCCGTGTCGAGACGTTCGAAGACGCCGAACACGCGCTCCCTGTTCTCTGCAGCGATGCCTGGTCCGTTGTCGGCAACCGAAAGAGTGATCAAACCGTTCCCATCCGGCTCCGCGTCCACCTCGATCCGAACGTCTGGACGCTTCGCGTACTTGACCGAGTTCTGGATGAGATTCGCAAAGAGTTGGCGAGCTCTCAAGGGGTTCATGTGGATATCCGGCAGATCTTGTTTGACCTCGACCGATACGTCTGGATGCCGGGCACGGACCTCGTTCGCGATCTCGGCGATCAGCAGATCCAGGTCCACGTCGTCCGGTTCGGTCTGAACGCGCCCGACCCGGGAGAGTTCGAGCAGGTCCTTGATCAAGGACTGCATATACGCGCTGCTCGCCTTCACGCGTTCTAGATAGAACCTGGCCTCCTCCGGGAGCTGTGGTCCGAAGTCACCCTCGAGGAGGTCGATGTAGCCCAGGACCGAGATCAGCGGGCTGTTGAGGTCGTGCGAGACCGTGTAGACGAACGACTCGAGCTCTTGGTTGGCCCGTTCGACTCCAACCCGGGCCAATCGCTCCCGAGAGAACGCATCGGCCAGGGCTCGTTCGCTTTCCTTGCGCTCGGTGATGTCGTGGACGACGCCGAACAGACGACGGGCACCGGTGTCCTCGGTCGTATCGATCTTCCCGGACGTGTGAAGCGCCCGCACGTCTCCGTTCGGATGGACGATGCGGTATTCGAATTCGAAGCCTTCCCTGTTCGCGACGGTGCTATCGACTATGGATTGAACGAACTCCCGATCTTCGGGATGCACGAGGCTAATGAAGTCATCCTTGGTCGGGTCGAAGACGTCGCGGTCGACCCCAAAAATCCGGTACATCTCCTCGGACCACGCCGTCTCCTTCGTCTCGACGTCCCACTCCCAGCTCCCCATCCGCGAGATCTTCTGCGCCTCGGCCAACATCGCTTCGCGACGAGCAAGAGCGACGTTGACTTCTTCCAACTCTGTCCGCGCTGTCTCGACAGAGCGGAACAGAGCGGCCCGTTCCATCGCGACATCGGTGAGTGCTCCGAGAGAGGTGATGAGACCGACTTCTTCACGGCCGAAGAACGGCGTATAGCGACTGGCCCACACCACGAGCGTGCCGAACTCGTAGGGCAGGATCAGGAGCTTCTGTGTCTTCGTCGGAGTCGTCAGCTGGTTGGGGGCAACAGCAGAAAGATCCTCCAACATCGACTCGGAAACACCGTGGGTCGAGATCACCCGTCCATCGGCATCCACCAACGCTGCGCCACGTGCTCCGAGGATCCTGACCACGTGGGGAAGCAACTTCGCACCGACGTCTTCGGGCGTGCGCGCCGCCATGAGGCCCGAGATGCCTCGGTTCAACGCGTCCGATTCCGGTCGCCGCCACACGACGCGCAACCACGCCGGCGGCGCGAATCCAAAGAAGAACGCCAGCGCGCTCAAGAACGTCATGATCGACACGACCATCGAGAACGCGGCTAGCTCCTCGTCCTGTCCCGAGGTCGACCCGGACAGGACCAACACGGCGGTGATCCCGAACGCGCCCAGGCTTAGCAGCCTCATGCGCCAGCGAGCGACCGACGGCTGACCCCGCCCCGCGATCCAGAGACGGACCGTCACCATCAACGACAGGATCGACCACTGAGCGAGGAACGCGATGAGCCAGTAGTCGAACGCCGTGGATCTCGGCTCCCCGTCGCCGGGGATCTCGGGGAGGAAGAACGTCCACGCCATGACACCGAGGGTCAGGACGACCGCGAGCACCTTGACCCACCGCGCGCGGCGAACGAAGGACCCCATGAACCGATAGAGGAAGTACGGGAACAGAACAAGGGTTGCGAGCCGGAGCTTCTCGACCCACTCCAGCAGTGGCGTGTCGGCATCGTCGGGCAGGATCCAGTTCGCGATGACGATGGCGGCGAGCACGAGGAACGTCGCGGCGAACCATCCCGTGGCCTCGCCTCGCTGCCGCAGCCACTGATAGGACGCCACCAGCGCAAGCGCGACGAAAAGAACGTTGTTTACGTAACCCGCAATCTCAACTGCTCGTTCCACAGTCCCCTGCTCCCCGGGCGATGACAGCTGCCCCGGACAGACATTTCCGGCATCCGGGGATAAGTCTGTCTTCGAGCTAGAGATTGCTCAATAGGCAATCGGGGCCATCTGCCGCTCGGCGGTCATATCGGCGGGGGCCTAGGCTCGGGCACGGAGGTGAATGGGGACTGGTGTCCCTCCCGGTCTTCAAAACCGGTGCGCCGGCTAACCCCGGTGGGCGGGTTCGATTCCCGTCCACCTCCGCTTCGCTGCGGCGGACCCGCCTCGCCCGGTGCCATCGACGCGGAAAGTCGGCCTAGATCCGTTGAGCTTCTCGTTCCTCCGGTGAATGGTTCGCCGATCCATCCGCACGACGCACCCCGCGCCGGGCGGCGATCTTCCGGGCGATGTAGTCAGCGTCGCGCCCGACGCCCTGGATCTGCTCGGAGGACACCGAATAGAGGAACTTGAGACCGATGAAGTAGAGACCGGGCTCCGATTCGACTATCCCGCGACGGTGAAGCGGCTCCTGCGGGCCGAGTACCGGAAGGTCGATCCAGGAGAACCCGGGGTGGAATCCCGTGCACCACACCACGTTGGCGACGTCCAGAGAACGGCCGTCCTCGAGTTGCGGCAGCCCGCTCTGCACACCGGTGACCCGAGGAACTCGCCCTACCCCGGCGGCAGCCAGGTCCTTGGGCTTGGTCCGGATCAACGGTTCGCCGGTCGAGATCCACTTGGGGCGGGCCTTCTTGCCGATCGGAGTTCTGGTCGTCAGCACCCGGTGAAAGATGACCCGGCCGATGAACGGCATGAGGACACGGGCGGCAACGCTCTCCGGTCGGAATGGGATGGCACCGGTTCCAGCTCCCGAGAGCAACACCTTGTGAGTCCTCGCGACTTCGATGGCGACCTCGGCGCCCGAGTTACCTGCACCGACGACGAGGACGTCTCCGTCCTGGAGCTGTCCCGGATTCTTGTATTCCGCAACGTGGAGCTGGACGATCCGCGGATCAAGCTCGGACGCGAAGTCGGGAACTCGAGGCCGTTGCCAGCTCGACATCGCGACGACCACGTTGTCGGCTTCGAAACGTCGGGTCCCCGAGGTCGCAACGAAACGATCTCCTTTTCGAAACAACCTCTCGACTCTGACCCCCGTTTCTATCTGAAGGTCGAACTTCCGCGCGTACGACTCGAGGTAATCGGCCATCTCGTTCTTGCTTGGGAACCCCCAGTGGTACCCGGGGAAAGGCATCCCCGGCAGATGGTTGAGACGATTGGGGGTGAACAGCCGGAGTGAGTCCCACCGGTTGCGCCACGCGTCCCCGATGCGTTTGTTGGCGTCGATGATTTTGTAGGAGAGATCGCGCCGCGACAGCTGATACCCCGCGGCCAGCCCGGCCTGCCCACCTCCGATAACCAGAGTCTCCACGTACTCGTCTGCGGTTTCGCCGGCCATGCCATCCACTCCCATCCCGATCGGGCCGGGAAGATCCCGAGGATCAACCTGACTGCGCCTATACTCTAAATTGGAGTAAGTAAATACTCGCGTTTGGAGCATGTCAAGAGGAATATGGCCGAGCAGCTGACCACCACGTCGTACGCAGTTCTGGCCCAGGTTGCCGTTCATCCCTGGTCGACGTACGAGCTCGTACAGCAGCGGGTCCGCTACTTCAGATACGTGTGGCCGCGCGCCGAAAGTGCCATCTACCGAGAAGTGAAGCGCCTCTCTTCCATGGGCCTGCTCGACGGGAGGAAGGAGCACGTCGGGAAGCGGGCACGCACCGTGTACTCGATCACCGAAAAGGGCCGGGAGGCCCTCCGTGAATGGCTGGGCGCTCCGGTGTCCCCATTCGCCATGGATTTCGAGGCCATGATCCGTCTCTTCGTTGCTCCCCTCGGGACCAAGGAACAGATCGTCAGCACGCTCCATCAGGTCCGAGACGATGTTCGGGAGATGCTCCGGTTCGGAGGGGAGGTCAAACAAGAGTTCCTCGACGGCATCGCGGTTACCCAGGATCAGGTCTACATCCGCGCCCTTGCAGTGGACTTCTTCATCAGCCTCCTCAATACCGTCGGGGCGTGGACGGAGCGAACGCTCGCGGAGATTGAATCGTGGGACGACCTCAGCCCCGATGGAAAGAACGAACGGGCACTCGAGAAGATCCGGGAACTGCCGGTAGCCACGCCCGAATCTGTGGAGAGGACACCCGTGCCACCTCGAACTCAACTCCAACGACGGCGACACGACGGCCGTTCCGTATGAGGTATAATGTATGTTTACGTACATCGTGAAACGCACGCAGATCTACCTGGACGACGACCAGGACCGCCGGTTGCAGGCGAGAGCCCGCGCCGACGGGACAACCAAGTCGGCAGTGATCCGCGCCGCGATCGACCAGTTCCTGAAGCGCAGGTCACACCGCGATGACATTCGCGCCCATCTGGATGCAACTTTCGGCTCGATGCCCAGCATCGAGGTCCCCGATCGTGACGAGTGGGACCGCGGCTATGGCTAGGTTGCTCTACGACACCGACGTGCTGATCGACCACCTCCGAGGGCGACGGGCGTTGCCTAGAGGCGACGACCTTGCTTACTCGTGCGTCAGCCGCGCCGAGCTCTATAGCTGGGCCGAGGCTGACGAAGATCGGATCGATGCCTTCCTCGACCCATTCGAGGAGGTCATTGTGGATCGCGAGATCGCAGAGCAAGCGGGGAGAATCCGGCGCGAGTCGCGTATCAAGCTCCCAGACGCATTGGTCGCAGCCGCGGCGCTACTTTCCCGCCGCCAGCTCGTCACTCGGAACGCTAAGGACTTTCGAAAGGTCAAAGGCCTCAAGGTCGCGTCAAAGACATGAGCAGGAGGTGATGCCAGACAAGTCTTCGTAGAGGCATCGCACAAGTGTTTTCGGGGGAGATTTTCGCCGAAGGTTGGACGCCGAGGCCCGATTCCCGTCACCTCCGCTCAAGTCTTATGCCCCGGCGGTGATTGTTGGGGATCTTGAGCCACTGCGAGGTGGTCGGTTGCCGCGGCAACTCTTCCCCAGGCA
>JAHWJK010000058.1:0-7040 GCA_019348445.1 Actinomycetota bacterium
GGGCTGTCGTTCTTCCTGTTCATCCTGCTGACGATCACCGGCATCTACCTGATGTTCTTCTACCGTCCGTCGGTCGAGGTCGTTTACTCCGACATGCAGCGCCTCCACACGCAGGTCAGTTTCGGATTGCTCGTGCGCAACCTGCACCGGTGGGGCGCGCACCTCATGGTGATCAGCGTGTTCCTGCACATGGCGCGCGTCTTCTACACGGGCGCGTACAAGCCCCCGCGGGAGTTCAACTGGATCGTCGGAGTCATCCTGTTCCTCTTGACGCTCCTGCTCGCGTTCACCGGCTACCTGCTCCCGTGGGACCAGCTCGCGGTGTGGGCGGTGACCGTCGGCACGGAGATGATGAAGAACTCGCCCGTCATCGGAGACCAGGTGCAGTTCGCGCTGCTCGGCGGTCCCGTCATCGGGGCCGAGACGCTCTTACGTTGGTACACGTTGCACGTATGGCTGTTGCCGTTCGTGATCGTGATCTTCATCTCGATCCACTTCTGGAGAGTGCGTAAGGACGGAGGTATCTCCGGGCCCATGTAGCCGGAGGACACATATGCCGACACCAGACGAGATCTACGAGCAAGTACTCGCCGAGGAGCAGGCGAAAGGCTCTTCTCCTGCGGTTGCCCAGTCACGTGCGAAAGCCGCTCGCGTCCGCGCGCAGAAGGGCGCCGCGGATCCCACTAAGGCGGTCGCCGCGAAGCCGGCTGCTTCGGGCGGAGACGGCGAAGCCAAGCCTGCTGCCGCTGCTGCCACCGCGAAGCCCGCAGCAGCGGCTCCCGCTAAGGCCAAAGCAACCGGGGCTCCCGCCAAGAAAGCCGTGGGCAACGGTGCCGGAGCGGTGCCGGAGCGAGTGCAACGTCTCCTGGCGGTCGTGAAGCCCGAGGCGATCCAGAAGATCGAACGTCAGCCGATGGACCGCGTCAACGTGTGGCCGCACTTGATGGCCGCCGAGTTCGTCTCCTTGCTCGTCGTAACCGCGACGTTGACGTTGTTCTCGGTCGCCGTCGACGCTCCGCTCCGTGAGCTGGCGAACTTCAGCCAGACGCCGAACCCGTCCAAGGCGCCGTGGTATTTCCTCGGACTGCAGGAGTTGCTGCGTTACTTCCACCCGCAGGTCGCAGGTGTGACGATCCCGACCGTGATCATCATCGCCTGGTTCGCGTTGCCTTACATCGACCGCAATCCGTCTACGAACCCGGACGACCGGAAACTCGCGATCGTGCTGTTCACGTTCTACGTTGTGACGTTCGCGCTCCTCGGCATCCTCGGGATGTTCTTCCGGGGGCCGGGTTTCAACTTCATCTTCCCGTGGGAAACCGGCCCGATCTTCTTCGAACTATGACGAGCACGAGGAGTAGCAAATGAGTCCCGGCACCATCGCCCTCATCGTCGTCGCGGTAAGCGTCGCCGCGTGGGGCTTGTTCATGGCGAACCTGACGATCCGACGTCAGCGCAAGGCTGCCGGAGGAGCAGAAACGCGCGAGTCCCCCGCGAAAGGCGAAGGCGCCGCCGCCATGTCGACCGGCACCCCTGCTGCCGCCGGGGCCGGTGGCGGTCAGGTCACCGTCGAGAAGGTGCCGGAAGAAAAACGCAAGCCGCTCACGCCGGACCAGCTCGCGGTGTCACGTCGGCAGTTCTTGAACCGCGCGTGGACGGTGTCGTTCCTGACGTTCCTCGGATTCTTCGGGATGAGCTCCCTGTCGTTCCTCTGGCCGAAGCTGACCGGAGGATTCGGAACCGTTATCAACGCCGGCAACTACGACGATCTGCTGCGGGAGATCGGCCCGGAGAACAACTTCCAGCCGAAGTTCGTCGCGGAGGGCCGCTTCTGGCTCACCTACTACGAAGGTACGGGCGAGGCCCCGGTGTACCTCGCGGTGAACGCAGTGGACCTCAAGATGCAGGCCCTGTATCGGAAGTGCGTCCACCTCGGTTGCTCGGTCCCTCACTGCGGCACGTCGATGCTCTTCGAGTGCCCCTGCCACGGCTCGAAGTACCGACTGAACGGCGAGTTCTACGGCGGACCGGCGCCGCGCGGGCTCGATCGATTCCCGATAACGCTCGACGGAGACTCCGTGATGGTCGACACGGGAAGTGTCCAGGAAGGTCCGCCGCGCGGGGTCAACACGTGGGAGAAGTTCGCCGAACCTCAGGGCCCTCTCTGCGTTCCGACCTAAGCACGACAAGCACTGCAAGGACTTAAAGGAGCACTAGGGGCGTAATGGATACAGGTCAGGTCTTTCTGATCGCGGCGGTCGTGCTGGGGCCGGCCGCGATCCTGTGGGCGGTCTTCTGGACGCGTCAGAGCCGCGCCCGGAAGCCGGCCGCGCTGCTCGGTATCCCGCCGGCGATGCGCCCCGGTGCACCCGACGAGAAGCTGGAGGGACCGCGTCTGGAGCGCGTCCAGATCGGTGGAGTCCTCTCCCTCCTCGTCCTCGTGCCCTTCATCGTCTTTTACTGGCTGCCGGAACGGGAACGCCAGGAGGCGTTCGCGGAACGTTTCGAACACGGTTCCGTCGAACGCGGGGAACTGATCTACAACGCGCCTCCGCCGTTGGAAGAGGACATCAGCGCGGTGCAGTTCAAGGAGGAGGAGAAAGCGCTGTCTCTCGGGCAGGGATGTATCAACTGCCACGGCCCGGAGGGGGCCGGCGGCCTCGCAAATCCAGCGTACCGGGACCCGGCGACCGGGTACGCGGTCGCGTGGGCCGCCCCGCCGCTGAACAACGTGTTCACGCGCTGGGACGATGAGATCGTCCGGTTCACGATCGAGCGCGGCCGCCCCGGAACGCCGATGCCGACGTGGGGTGTCGAGTACGGCGGGTCGATGACCGAGATGATGATCGACGACGTCATGGCGTACCTGCACAGCATCCAGGTCCCCCTGGAAGAGCTACCGGAGAACTGCGAGGACCCGACGAAGACGGACCAGCTGACGTGCGGCCAAGAGATCTTCGAGGTCCGCTGCGCGGTGTGCCACGGCCCCGAGGGAAGTGGACGGGAAGGCCGCGGGACGAGGGAGCAGCCGTGGTACCCGGGTATGGCGCTGTGGAAGGGCGATGTGCGCCACCTCCCGGCGTTTACCGGACGGGACTCGCACTACATCACGATCGTCAACGGGCGGCGGTTCGCGTTCATGCCTCCGTTCGGTGAGGCACCCGCGCAGGGGATCCCACTGCCACCGAACCCACTCACCGAAGCTCAGATCCGCGCCGTCATGGCGTACGAGAGGACGCTGTGATCGACACCGCCTTCATCACTGGGATGTCGGCGTTCGTATCGGCGATGCTCATCTTCGTCGGGAGCGCGTTCCTGCTCCTAGCCATCATCATGGGAGCCCGGCTCGCGTACTTCGTCACCGCGTCCATCACGCTCGCGTTCACGTTGATCATGGGCATCGTGTGGTCGATCAACCCGCTCGGTCCGCTCGGCCAACTACCGGAGTGGGACCCGATCGACGCGCAAGAAGACGCGGCCACCTTGGAGTTCGACGCTGCTGCGGAGTATCCCGACGATCCGTGGGAGGTACCGGACACCGAGGACGCGCAGCAGACGACGCAGGCCTCCGAGCTCGAAAGCGATGCGACGGACTACGTAAGCGCGCAGGTCGCCGAGGAAAGGATCGAGGGTTTCCCACCAACCGCACAGTTCGCGGTCGAGGCGGACTCGACCCGGCTCCTCACGCGCGGCGACAGGATGTACGGCATGACGACGATCGACGTCCTCCCTCCGATCGTTGAACCCGAGCTGGGGATCCCGTCGCGCGCCCAACGCGAACGGGACGCCGAAGCCGCGCAGGAAGAAGCAACCGGTGCCGAAGAGATCGAGCCTCTCGGTCAGGTGGCGGTCGTCGCGGAGTACGACCCCGGCAACCCTCTCGGCCTCGCGCGCATGATCACGCTCGGCACGCTCATCTTGTTCATCCTTCATCTGTTCGGGTTGTCGATGGCGGAACGCCGCGTGAGACGCGAGCGCGTCGAGGAAGCACCGGCTTAAGGAGAGCTCATGCAACTTTCGAAGATCAGGGCCGCGGTGACTTGCCTGCTGTTGCTTACGCTCGCCGCGTGCACCGGCGGGATCCAGGCGGGTGGCGAAGAGCCGACGAACAATGGCGGGATCGCGTGGATCGCGATGTCCGGGATGTTGATCCTGACCGGCATCATCCTGTGGATCATCCTGGGTCGCGAGGACTGACCTTCTTCTTCCTCTTCTTTTCCTCTTGCGCCCTCTGAGCGAGGATCTCCTTCTTCGTGCGCATCGCGAGCGCAAAGCCATAGGCGAGTAGGCCGAAGCCGATCGCGTAGAGACCGATCATCAACCATTGAGGTAAGCGATCCTCGCCGCCGAGCCGCGCGAACGCGAGGCCGAGCAGGATCATCGAACCCGTGAACATCAAGATCCGCCACGGATCCCATGGCTGTCGCCACCCCGGCGTCTTCTTCTCTTCGGTCTCTTCAGGCGGTGAGGACATCGTGTGCCGCCTTCACCGTGCGCTCGACGTGTTCTTCCTCGTGCGTCGCCGACACGAACAACGCTTCGTAACGTGACGGCGGTAGGTAGATGCCTCGATCGAGCATGCCGCGGAAGAAGTGCGCGTACATATCAGCGTCACTCGCATTGGCTCCATCGAGGTCCACGACCTCGTCTTCTGCAAAGAAGAATCCCGCCAGCCCACCGATCGCCGTCGCCACCATCGGCACCTCGGCGATGTCCGCAACGTCCACGAGACCGCGCACGAGCGATCTCGCCCGCTCTTGGATCCGGTGATACAGCGTCGCATCCTCTTTGATCGCTCGAAGCGACGCGACGCCCGCAGCCATCGCAAGCGGGTTACCCGACAACGTCCCCGCCTGATAAACCGATCCCACCGGAGCGAGTTGATCCATGAGCTCCGCCGGCCCCGCGACCGCCGCGACCGGCAGCCCTCCGCCCAGGATCTTCCCCAGCATCACGAGGTCGGCACGAACGCCGAATCGCTCCTGCGCACCACCCGGGCCGAGTCTGAAGCCGGTGATCACCTCGTCGAAGACGAGCAATGCGCCGAACTCGTCCGCGAGAGAACGCAGCCCCTCTAAGTAGCCATCGTGCGGCACGACCAGGCCCATGTTCGCAGCCACCGGTTCGACCACGATCGCCGCGACCTGATCGGGCCACGCATCGAGCGCAGCTTTGACCGCGACGAGGTCGTTGTATGGCACGACGATCGTGTCCTGCGCCGTACCTTCGGTCACTCCGGGGCTACCGGGTATCCCGAGTGTGAGGACTCCCGACCCCGCCTGCGCGAGCAGCGCATCCGAGTGACCGTGGTAGCAACCGGCGAACTTGACGATCTTGTCGCGCCCGGTCGCGGCCCTGGCCAGCCGCAGCGCGGTCATACCGGCTTCCGTCCCCGAACTGACGAAGCGGACGCGATCGACGTTCGGAACCATCTCGATAACGAGTCGCGCAAGCTCGACCTCGAGCTCCGCAGGCGTTCCGAAGGAGGTTCCGCGTGCTGCCGCACGCGTCACTGCATCGACCACCGCGGGATGCGCGTGACCCAACAACAACGCACCCCAGCTCTGGACCCAATCGATGTATTCGTTGCCGTCCACATCTGTGATGAACGGGCCCTGGCCCCCCGCGACGAAGAAGGGATGATCTCCCACCGAGATGAAAGCACGGACGGGCGACGACACACCGCCGGGCATCAGTTCGGACGCTTCGTCGAAGAGCTGCCGCGATCGGTCGTGGTTCAGCTCAGCCACTCAGCCGCCTTCTTCGCGTGATAGGTGATGACGAGATCGGCCCCCGCGCGCCGGATCGCCGTGAGTGCTTCCAGAGTTGCGACCCGTTCGTCGAGCCACCCGCGCTCGGCCGCGGCCATCACCATCGCGTACTCGCCGCTGACGTTGTATGCGACGGTCGGATAGCCGAAGCTGTCTTTGACCTGCCGGATCACGTCGAGATACGGAAGCGCGGGCTTGACCATGACCGCATCCGCCCCTTCGTCGATGTCGAGCGCGACCTCGCGCAGTGCTTCCTCGACGTTAGCGGGATCCTGCTGGTAGGTCTTCCGATCACCGAACTGCGGAGCGCCTTCTGCAGCTTCGCGGAATGGCCCGTAGAACCCGGACGCGTACTTCGCCGAATAGGCAAGGACCGGAATGTTCGGAAAACCGCTGTCGTCGAGAGACGAGCGGATCGCCGCCACCTGCCCGTCCATCATGCCCGACGGCGCGATGACGTCGGCTCCCGAGCGCGCTTGCGAGACCGCGATCCGCGCGTAACGATCGATAGTCGCATCGTTGTCGACGAGCTCGCCGTCGAGGACGCCGCAGTGGCCGTGGTCCGTGTATTCACACAGGCATAGATCGGCGACGACCAGCGCTGCCTCCGAAACCTCATCCTTGATCGTACGAAGCGCCTGCTGCAGATAGCCGCTGTCGTTCCAGGCTTCGCTTCCTTCCGGATCTTTGTGAGCGGGTATCCCGAACAGGATCACTCCCGCGACCCCCCGTTCGACGAGTTCGCGCGCTTCCTTGATCAGTGATTCCAGCGTGTGCTGGTAATGACCCGGCATCGACGAGATCGGAGCCGCCTCGTCGATGCCTTCCTTGACGAAGAGCGGCGCGATCAGGTGTGACGGCTGCAGCGACGTCTCCGCGAACGCCCGCCGAAGCGCGGCGGTGCCCCGCAAACGACGGGGGCGGTACGAAGGGAACGACGGCATCTAGCTATCGTCCCACGAGGCTCACCACAGCATCCACGACACCTTCCGTCGTGTGGGGATCGGCGACCGCGTCGACCTTCAACCCGAGCTCCTCGGCCACCGCTGCGGTGGAGGGCCCGATCACGACGACTCGCTGAGCTTCCTCGATCGCGACGTGACCGACGATCTCTAAAAAGAATCGCACGGTCGATCCGCTCGTGAACGTGAGGATGTCGAAATCTCCGGAACGAACGCGATCGACCGACTCTGCAGGTGGATTACCGCTAACGGTTCGATAGAGAGGCACCTCTTTCGGCTCCCATCCCTGCGCCGACAGTTCGTCCAC
>JAHWJK010000058.1:7140-10008 GCA_019348445.1 Actinomycetota bacterium
ACCCAGGAATAGTCGCCTGATGCGAGTTCGGCCACGGCATCTTCAGCCTGGTCGAGCAATTCTTCGGGGTACTCGATAGCGATGGTCGGAAGTCTTATGACATCGGCACCCCGCACCTCCAGCATGGATGCGAGCGTGTCGGCATCCTCTGCCGATCGCGTAACGACGATCCTCGTTCCTGCGAGCGACGTCATGGCGCTTGGGGCGATGGGAGGTCTTCCTCCCTCAGTTCTTCGAGCAGCTCGTCGCCGCCACACGACCGGATGGCGAGACCGAGTTCGCGCCCGAGCGACTCCGCATCGTTCGGACTGCCGGAGATGCGGTCGCGGAATGCCTGGCTCCCGTCCGGCCACGCGAGATAGCCGTTGACGACGATCTGGCCGCCGGCGACGACGGCACGGCATCCGAGGGGAACCGAGCACCCTCCTTCTAAGCTGGCTGCAAAGGCGCGTTCGGCGGTGACCTCCGCCCGAGAAACGGCGTCTTCCAAAGGACCGAACAGCTCGATCAGGTCGTCGCGACCAGAGCGGCTCTCGATCGCGAGCGCTCCCTGAGCCGGAGCGGGAACCCATGCATCGGGATCGAGCGCCCCCGTAGCAACGTCCGCGCCGAGCCGTTCGATGCCCGCCGCAGCGAGGATCGCCGCGTCGACGTCGCCGCGTTCGACCTTTGCCAGACGAGTGTCGAGGTTGCCGCGAAGCTCCACGACCTCCAGATCGGGACGCACTTCGGCCAACAGCGCCCGCCTCCTCATGCTCGACGTACCGACCTTCGCGTCGCGACCAAGCGACCCGAGTTTGGTCGCGCCGTCACCGACGACGCCGCCGACGACGACATCGTGCGATGCAGCGCGGCGCGGAACGCACAGGATCTCGCATCCGTCCGCCAGCTCCGAGGTCAGGTCCTTGGCGGAGTGAACCGCGACATCCGCTCGGCCCTCGACGACTTCGCGCTCGACCTCCGTCATGAACAGCCCCTTCCCGCCGATCTCTCCGTAGGGGCGGTTATCTCTGTCTCCCGTCGTCGTGACGGGCACTACCTCGATCTCGAGGCTGGGATGAAATCTCCGCAGCGAAGCCGCGACCAGATCGGTCTGTTTGAGCGCGAGCTTGGAGCCGCGCGTAGCGATGCGGAGCTGGGACGGTCGCCTATTCGGGGACGTCATGATCGAGCTCGAAGAGCTCGCGCAGGGCGGTCACGTAGACGTAGCCCTGCTTGGAGGTGGCGAGCTCCTTAGCCCGGTTGATCGGAACGTGCAAGAGCTTCGAGATCAAACGCGTCATCGAATGCTCGATCTCGGCGCGCTGCTCATCGGTGAGTTGCTTCGCGCGCGACGCCAACCGGTCTAGCTCTTCGGTTTTGAGCTCGTCCGCGCGAGCGACCAGGGCCGAGACCGTTGGACCTACTTCGGTTGCTCGCTCCCACTCGACGAAACGCGCGAGCTCCGCCGCGATGATCTCTTCGACCTTCGATATCTCGCCGACTCGGCTGCCGAGGTTGGTCTCGACCACCCCGCGAAGATCATCGATATCGCGAAGCACGACGTTCGGGAGCTCGGCAACCGAAGTCTCGATATCGCGCGGGACCGCGATATCGACGAGCAGGAGCGGCGACGTTCGGCCGTCGATCGCGGCTTCGACGATTAGCTTGTCGATGACGGTTGCCGACGCGGTGGTCGATGAGATCACGATGTCGGCTTCGGCAAGCGTCTGCTCGAGCTCCGTCCATGGTCTCGCTTCTATGCCAAGGTCGTCGGCAAGCGTTTGGGCTTTCTCTTCGGTTCGATTTACGACCGTGATGGTGCTCGCCCCCGATCGCGCGAGCGCTTTGGCCGCGAGAGCGCCCATCTTCCCGGCCCCCACCACGGCGATCGAGCGGCCTTCCAGGGTCTTGTTCGCGAACGCCTTGCGGGCGAGTTCGACGGCAGCGCTCGAGATCGAGACTGGGTTGCGACCGATCGCCGTCTCGGTGCGGGCGCGTTTGCCGACACGGAGCGCCTGGCGGAAAGCCGCCGCGAGAACTCTCGTTGCAAGTCCCTCTTCAAGAGCAACCTGATACGAGCGGCGGACCTGGCCGAGGATCTCGGACTCACCGAGCACCATCGAGTCGATGCCGGATGCAACGCGGAAGAGATGCCGGACCGCCCCATCTTCGTGGAACGTGTAGAGATGATCGGCAAGGTCCTCGGGAGCGACATGACAGAAGTCACCAAGGAAGTTGCGAAGATCCTGCACCCCTGCGTGGAACTTCGGCGACATCGCATAGATCTCGGTCCGGTTGCACGTCGACAGGATCGCGCCCTCGAGCACGTGCTCGTAAGTCCCGAGTTGATGTAGCGCTTTCGGTAGAGATTCCTCGGAGATCGCGACGCGTTCTAGGACCGAGACGGGAGCCGTTCGGTGGTTAAGGCCGACGACGATCAGCGACATCCCACTCACGAGGACGTCCCTAGCCTTGTGTGAGCCGGCGGTTCGCCTCTCGGGCCGTTTGGATCGCCTGAGTGCGCTGCTGATAGAACGACAGGATCTGCAGTTCGATCGACAGATCGACCTTCCGCACATTCACGTCCGGCGTCACCGCAACGACCGCGGGAGCGAAGTTGAGGATCGACTTGATGCCTGCATCGACGAGACGTTCTGCAACCTCCTGAGCGGACACGGGTGGTGTCGCGATTATGCCGATGGTGATCCCCTCGGCGGCGACGACGTCCTTCAGCTCGTCGAGATGCTTGACCTCGAGGCCCCCGACCTCGCTGCCGATCACGTTGTCGTCGACGTCGAACAGGGCCGAGATGCGGAACCCGCGCTCGGAGAAGCCCTTGTAGCTCGCGAGGGCGCGGCCGAGGTTTCCGACGCCGACGATCGCCGC
>JAHWJK010000152.1 GCA_019348445.1 Actinomycetota bacterium
ATCATGGTCGAGGTCAACCGGATCCTGAATCACCTGATGTTCTTCGCATCGTTCGGCGCCGAGCTCGGTGCGATCACTCCGACGTTCTATGCGTTCCGCGAGCGGGAGGATCTGCAGTACGCGATGGAAGCCGCGACCGGGGGCCGCATGCACTTCGGTTTCATGCGCGCCGGCGGTCTCAAGGAAGATGTACCCAAGGGTTTCTTCGCGCAGGTGCTCGCGGGCGTCCGCCAGGTCATCGCGCGGCTCCCGCAGTACGAGGACCTCCTCATCGGCAACGAGATCTACAAGGAACGCACGATCGGCATCGGCGTCCTCGATCAGGAGGTCGCGTACAACTACGGCGTCTCCGGCCCGATCGCGCGCGGTTCGGGGATCACGATGGACGTGCGCAAGGACGAGCCGTATCTCGTCTACGACCGCTTCGACTTCGACGTGTGCACCGCTCCGAACGGTGACGCGTTCGACCGCTTCTGGGTGTTGCTGCACGAGGTCGTCGAGTCGGCAAAGATCGTCGAGCAAGCGATCGAAGACATCCCACCGGGTCCGATCCTCGGCAAGGTTCCGCGGGTGATCCAGGCCCCCAAGGGCGAGATCTACGTCCGCCACGAGAATCCGCTCGGCGAACTTGGTTACCACCTGATCTCCGACGGCGACCGACGCCCCTATCGGCTGAAGATCCGGACCCCCAGCTACAACAACGTCTCGGTTCTACCGGTCGTGCTCAAGGGAACGTTCGTCGCCGACATGATCGCAATACTGGGTAGCTTTTTCTTCGTCCTCGGAGACATCGACCGCTGATGCCGGACTTCATCGCGAATTTCGAGATCACGCCGTGGTGGGCGCTGGGCATCAAGCTCGCGGTCATCCTGACCGCGGTCCCGGTGCTTTCCCTAGTCGGGGGCTACGCGCTGCACAAGGAACTCGCTCACCTGCAGCACCGACTCGGGCCGATGTATCCCGGCGGGTTCCACGGCGTTGGTCAAACGCTCGCCGATGGGATCAAGTTCGTCTTCAAGGAGGACATCGTTCCGACGAAGGCGGACAAGTCCGTCTTCAAGCTCGCTCCCGCGATGATCTACGTGCCGGCGATCCTCTTGTTCCTCGTGATCCCGATCGATCGAACCGATGCGGGGACCAACCTGATCGTCGTCAATCTCGACGTCGGCCTCTTTTACATCCTGGCGATCGGTTCCGTGGCCGCGATCGGCGTCTTGATGGCCGGGTGGTCGAGCGCGAACAAGTACGCGCTGATCGGCGCGCTCCGCGCCGCGGCCCAGCTCATCGCTTACGAGCTCCCGATAGTCCTCGCCGCCGCGGTGGTCGCGATGCTTGCCGGAACTTTGTCCGTGGTCGGCATCGTCGAGGCACAGGACTGGCCGTTCATCCTGTGGCCGCCGGGCATCGGCTTGGTCGCGTTCATGGTCTTCATCACCGGGGCGATGGCAGAGATGACATTGCCGCCGTTCGACATGCCCGTCGCCGAATCCGAGATCATCACCGGCCCCTTCACCGAATACACCGGCATGCGTTTCATCTTCAGCTTTTTCGGCGCCGAGATGGCTCACCTCGTCGCGTACGGCGCGATCGCCGCGACGCTGTTCCTCGGCGGCTACAAACCGATCGTCCCGTGGGGCCCACTCGAGGTGATCCCCGGATGGATCTGGTTCTCCGTCAAGGTCGTCGTGATGTTCTTCATCATCATCTGGGCCCGTTTCACGTGGCCGCGTCTACGCGAGGACCAGCTCCAGAAATTCGCGTGGAAGTTCCTGATCCCGGTCGGGCTTGCTCTCGTGCTCGCCGCGGGAGCGTGGGTCCTGTACGCACCCGAGAGGCTGTGGAGCTAGTGGTGGACTCTCTGGACGCGCGGCCGACGTCGGAATCCGAGGCGAGTCTCGCCAAGGTGCGCGACCCGGCGGACAGTGTCCATTGGAGCGAGACCGGTGGCCACGGGCTGAAGAAAGAGCGCAAGCAAACCTTCGGCATCGGCCTTCTCAAGGGCATGGCGGTGACGTTCAAGCACCTCTTCAAACGCAACACCGTCATCCAGTATCCGGACGAGGTGCAGGACCTTTCGCCACGCACCCGCGGCGTGATCGCGCTCAAGGAAGAGAACTGCACGGTTTGCATGCTCTGCGCGCGCGAATGCCCCGACTGGTGCATCTACATCGATTCGCACAAAGAGACGCTTCCTCCGAAGCGCGCCGGGGGCCGCCAGCGGAAGCGCAACGTCCTCGACCGGTTTGCGATCGATTACGCGCTGTGCATGTACTGCGGGATCTGCGTCGAGGTCTGTCCCTACGACGCGTTGTTCTGGAGCCGTGAGTTCGAATACTCCGAGTTCGACATCCGTGAGTTGACGCACGAGAAGGAGCGCCTCTCGGACTGGATGGCGTCGGTGCTTCCGCCGCCACCTCTCGAGGAGGGCGCGATGCTCCCGGGTCAGCCGGAAACGGCCGTCGCAGCGGGTGGTGCCGGCCCGGGCAGCGCGCAGCGTCCGTCGCCGCCGACCGCGGGAACCGCGGCTGCGGAACGTCCCGAGCAAGCGCAGCGTCCACCCGCCGCGGCCGCGACCGCGGCCCCGACCGCCGACGCCGCGACGCAAAGCCAACGCCAGGCGGGAGAGACCGAAGCTGCCGCCGAATCCGCGGCGCCGGGAACCGCAACCGAAGAACGAGCCCCGTCCGGCCCGTCGGGAGTTGACGAGAAGGCACCCGACACCGCGGAGCCCGAAGCCGTCAAGAGCGATACCGAAGCCGCCTCTCCCGAGCCGAAGGACGAGCGTGCCCGTGAGGGTGCCGGTGCTTCGACATCGCCTTCGTCGCGGTCCTCGGAGCCCGACGTTCCTTCGGAACGACGGACTCCTGCGGAGGCTTCCTCCGGCGA
>JAHWJK010000009.1 GCA_019348445.1 Actinomycetota bacterium
TCGGGGGGGACCCGGATCTCCAGAAGCTTCGGCGGCTGCTGCCGCCCCGTGGTAGTCGCCAGCGAGATAGTGACGATCGCTTCGCGCTGGTGAGGGTTGAGCAACGTGATGACCTCCTCGAGCCCATTGCCCACCGCACCTTCCGGGAAGTACCACTCGAGTGAAGGTGACGTCGCACCGAGCGACAGATACACACCGTGCGGCCGGTCGTCGGGCTCCGCGAACATCGCGCGCCACGCCACTATCCGACCTCGTTGCGCGGTGACGCTCGCGCCGAGCACCGGTTGGCGCAGGATGAACTCGTTCACCCGAACGACCTGCGATTCACCCGCCGGTACCGCGATCTCCGCGAGGTTCGCTTTCGTCGTCTTTCCCGTCGGCGTATAGAACGTCACGCTGACGACGGCCTCGTCGGGGAACGGATTGCGGATCAGGATCCGTTCGTCGTAGCCGAGCGAGCTCGACCCGGCCGGGAAGTACCAGCGATCGGAGACCACTCTCGGGCACCGAGCCGCCGCCGCTCCCGCCGCAGGCCGGTCCATCGAGATGAGCGCGGTGGCGTGAAGCAGCCCGCCGTAGGCGACCGCTTCGATCGCCGGACCTTCTACCCGCTGCACGACGAGGCGGCGATCCGGCAGCTCCGTGCTGTCGGCCTGCTGCGGCTGGAGCTGGATCGCCGCGGGGCGTCCAGGGTCCGCCGCGACGGCCACCGCCTGCGCTCCCGCGTCGGGCGGGAACGGCGGCGGGCAGAACGCGGCCCGGCTCTGGAACGCGCCCCGGGGCGCCTGGATGTCGCTCGCGGGGGCCGCTATCTCACTCCGGGTCAGATCGAGGAGCAGACCCAGAGCTGCCGCGACGGCGAGGACGCCGACGAGAACGCGGAGGTTCCGGATCGGGGTCACGAACGGCTCCTTAGAGCGGGGACTCGCCTCCGCGAGAACGCGCCGCCGAGCACGACGATCCACGCGAGACCGATGACCAGCAACCACACGACGTCCCGGATGCTTCTCGGATAGCGCACGACGACCTTGCCTTCCGGGCCGTCCGGAAGCACGAATCCGTTCGCCCATCCTGCGTCGGTGCGCTCCAGCGGCAGATCGTCGACGCTCGCTTCCCAGCGCGGATCGAACGACTCGGCGAGAACCACATCCCCAGGACCGGATGTGTCGCCATCGGAGATGTAGCGAGACGCCGCACTCTGCTCGAGCCTTTCTGTCGCTTCGGGGATCTCGCCGCTGATGAGGGTCGGATCGCGGTGCGCTACCGCAGCGAGGTGCGACGGGACCTCCGGATACACCGCAGCGCGGTGGACGCGAGCGAGGTTCTCCAACAGCACGTATCCGGGTTCGGACCGGACGAGCGCGAGGTCGCGCTGCGCGAGCCATCGATAAGCCCCCGCGTCTCGATCGAGGACGACGTAGCGGACGTTGAACGACCCCAACAGGGAGCCACCTATGTCCGTATCTCCTCCTTCGATCGATGCCATCACATTGTGCAGTTCGCTCTGAGCCGAAGTTCCGGTCTTCTCGAACAGGTCAACCATGGACTCGCCGCGCGACCCGGTGATCATGTGACCACGGTGAGGCCGGGCGACGCTTGGCGTTGGAGAGATCCACCTGTCCCCCACCCACAGGACCCGGAACTGCCCTTCTTGCTCGGCCTCTGCCGCCAGCAGATCACGGAGTTCGGCCTCGACGACGGGGTCGAACTCCGGCGCGGCGCGGCCCGGCCCCCACGCGCCGGCGAGAACCGCGGGACCGGTCCCGGCAACCACGAGGAAAGCAGCGCCGGCGAGTGCCGACAGCGCCACGGCATGAACCAGACCCAGCCCGCGTCGAGGAAGGTCGAGACGGAAAGCCCCTACGGCAAGCCCGGCGAGAGCCGCGAAGGCCGCCGCTGCTATCACTCCAGCTTCGGTGGCCGACGCAACGAACGGCCTGACGACGCCGCCGCGCATCAGCGCGACCAACAGCGCGTCGAGAACGATCACCACCCAGAAAGCGAGCGCGGCGCGGCGTCGTTGTGCTTCACCCACCAGAAGAGCGACGGCTCCGAGGAGTGGCAGAGCGAGTCCGAAGAGCGCTGGTACGTCCGGCGTCTGACCCAAGATGACGCTGAGCGCACCGTGACCCGCGAAGTCCGCCGCGAAGAACCTCCATGTCTCGGCCCCCATGAGGATCCTGAAGACCCCGCCTTGCGAGAACCACGTTGCACTCCACGGCAGCAACAAGACCCACGCGAATACGAACCCCACCAGCGATGAAACGAGCCCTCGCAGCGGCTCGCGCTCGCGTTCGAACACGATGCGCGCGCCGAACAACGCGACGGCGATCAGCACGTAAAGCACCAGCGATCCAGGCACGAAAGCAGCAGACACAGCCGCTCCCAGCGCTACCCGCATCACGGATCGGCCGCGTATCCAACCGGCAGGCCTCATCCACCCGATCAACCGCATGATGGAAGCAAGGACGAACGGAGCGGCCGCGCCGAAGACCAGCGCGCCGAGAGCACCTTCGCGGATGCCGGCGTATCCAACCGCGCCGACCGCGTAGGTAAAACCGGCCGCGATCCGCGACGGACGATCCACGAGCCCCGCCACCAACCTGTACGCGCCGGCGAACGCGACGCCGCCGAGACTCAGCACCAGCAGCTTCTGTGCCGCGCCCGCGGCGCCCAACGTCAGCAGCGGGAAGATCCCCAGCAGCACCAGCGCCGGTGGGGGTGCCCCGGCTTCGCCGAGGCCGGCGGGACGCCACGGCGACGCGAACACGCGCCACAGAGCCGTTGCGCGATCGGGGAACGGCAAGAGCTCGCCGATCCCCACAGAAGGTCCCCACAACAGGTGCCGGAACGCGATCAGGAACCCGATGACGCCTGCGGCGACGAGGAAACCGGTTCTGCCGCGCATGAGATCGACGACGCGTCGAGCCTGCTGTACTCGGACGGCCAGTAACTCGGCTCTGCGCCCCCACGCTTCTTCGAGACGATCCGCCTGGTTCGAGACGTACGACCGGACGCGCGTCGTTCCACGGACCATGAGCCGCTGTAGCCGCCGATCTGGAACCGACCTCGAGCGCTGAACGCGCGTCCGTTCGGCCAGCGTCTGGGGGACGTTTATAAGGTTCCAACCGAGCGCTCGCGCGATGTTGGGTATCTCTCTGAACTGACGCAGAGCGATGAACGCGACCATCTCGACGAGCGCGAACAGAAGGAAGAGAGGGACAACCCCCAGTAACCGCACTGCGGAAGCGTTCTTGACGACCGCGCGGAGGCGGTTCCTCCGGCTGAAATAACGCTGCGGCCTGAAGGGAGTTCGTCGGAGGCCACGCGCGTGCGCGATGGCGTGCCGGACGCGCGCTGCGGGCTCCACGCGCACCGAATGCCCGGCGACCCGCGCTCGCCAGCACAGATCCAGGTCTTCGGAGAAGGCGCGCATCCGCGCATCCCAACCACGGAGCTCGCGGAACACGTCGTGTTTCACGAGCATGCACGTCGTCGTCACGTAGAAAACCTCGACGGATTGATCGTGTTGACCCAGGTCGATCTCGTGATCCTCGAGACCCTTGTACGGATAACCGAGCCGATCGACGGCCATCCCAACCTCTTCGAGCCGCCCCGGGTCATCCCAGTCGACGATCTTCGGCCCGACGATGGCCGACAGCTCGTCGGCCATCATGCGCGCGACGAGGTTTTCGAGAGCGTCGGGTTCCATCGCGGCATCGTCGTGGATGAACAACAGCAGCTGTGCATCGGTCTTGACTCGCGAGAGGGCCCAGTTGATCGCGCCGCCGAAGCCGAGTGGCCGCGGTGTGCGCACGTATCCCCATCGCACGCGACGCAGGTGACGTTTCGCTATGCGCTTGAGCGGGGGCTTGACGCGCGTGTCCGGCGACGCGTCGTCCACAACCAGCACGTCTAAGTGCGGATATGTCTGACTGTTGAGTCCAACGAGCGCGTCGCGGATCCATGCCCTGCCGGCATGCGTGACGAGGATCGCGAGCACGCGCGGCGGGCCGGTAAGACTGCCTTCGACGGCGCGCGTTCGTTCGGAAACCACGGGATCTACTGCCATGACTGCGTCAGGACCGAACTGGCGCGCCGTATAGCGTGTTCCGCCGGCGCGGCGTACGGCCGATCGAGCGGATCAGGTCCTCCATGGCCTCCGGCGTCAGCTCCTGTCCGTGTCCGGCGCCCGCGGCGCGAGAGATGTTCTCGTTCATCAGCGTCCCACCGAGATCGTTCGCGCCCACCTCCAGCGCGAGCTTCGCTCCCTCTAGCCCCATCTTGACCCACGAGACCTGGATGTTCGGGATCGACCCGTGCAGGGCGATGCGTGCGACCGCGTGCATCTTCAGCGCCTCGTCGAACGTAGGACCCCGCCGAGCGCGGCCCCGGAGATATATCGGCGCTGCCATGTGAACGAACGGGAGCGGGACGAACTCGAACAATCCATGTCCCGTCGCGCCCGCGATCTCGTCGTGCAGATCGCGTACGACCACCAGATGCCGCGCCCAGCTCTTCGGTCCTTCGACGGTGCCGAACATGATCGTTGCGTTCGACCGAAGCGCCAATGCATGCGCGACGCGGTGTACATCGCACCACTGCTGCGTCGTGATCTTGTCGGGACAGATGATGGCTCTGATGTCGTCATCGAGAACCTCGGCGGCGGTACCGGGCAGCGTCTTCAGACCGGCGTCCCGGAGAACCTCGAGGAACTCGCGGACGGATATCCCCGAAGCCTCGGCACCTTGGAAGACCTCGAGCGCGGTGAATGCGTGCACGTGGAGTTCCGGGACGCGCTCTTTCACGGCGGTGAGGTACTCGCGGTAGTTGTCACCGGTGAAGGAGTGATGGATCCCTCCTTGCATGCAAACCTCGGTCGCCCCCCGCTCCCACGCCTCCTGGGCGCGGTCGGCAACCTCTTCCGGAGTCAGGAGGTACGGCTCGCCGCGCAGGTTGAGCGATTTCGGGCCCTTCGAGAACGCGCAGAAACCGCATTTGAAGTAGCACATGTTCGTGTAGTTGATGTTGCGATTCACGACGTAGGTCACGGTGTCTCCCACCGCAGCTCGGCGCAGGTCGTCCGCGACGGCATAGAGGTGTTCGAGCTCCGCGCCTCGGGCCGTGAACAGAAGAGCGATCTCGGACTCGCCGAGACGTTCGCCGGAGTGGGCTCTCGCGAGAGCGGCCATCAACGGCGCGCGCGTGACTCGCCCCGGCACACGCCATGCCCCGGCACGCGCCGCTTCGACGTCGCGGTAGGCCTGCTCCGGCGGAGCCACGTCGACGCCCGAGAACCAGTCCTCGCGTTCGGGGCGGCGATATCCCTCGGCGTCGATCGCATCGAGCACCTTCGCGCGTAGCTCCGGCGCGATCCATCGGTCGATCTCATCCGGCCCCGCGACGTAATCGGGGTACACCGCGAGACGCTGCAGCAGCAAAAAGCCCCGCGCTCGCGTCACGTCCTCGAGCTCCTGCAGCTTGGGCCACGGGCGCTCGGGATTGACGTGATCGGGGGTGACCGGAGAGACGCCGCCCCAGTCGGACAACCCCGCGTCCAAGTAGCGCCCGTACTCCTGGGGTGTGAGATTCGGCGGGGCCTGGACGCCGACCCTCGGTCCCATGATCAACCGCGTCAGCGCGATCGCGAGCTCCATCTCTTCGATCGACGGTTCCGGGTGCAACGCCATCGGCGTGTCGGGCTTCGCGCGGAAGTTCTGCACGATCACCTCTTGGACGTGGCCGTGACGCTCGTGCGACGCGCGGATCGCCAAGAGGGCATCGATGCGCTCGTCGAACGTCTCGCCGATCCCGATCAAGATCCCCGTCGTGAACGGGACGTGCGCGATCCCCGCGTGCTCGAGCGTCGCCAGCCGTACGTCCGGTCGCTTATCGGGGGCCGCGAAGTGAGCCATCCCGCGCTTCAACAGGCGCTCCGAGAGGGTCTCGAGCATCGTGCCCTGGCTGACGGTCACCGGCCGCAGTGCCTCGGTCTCCTCCAGCGTCAACGCGCCCGGATTCGCGTGCGGCAGCAGCCCGGTCTCGTCGAACACGGCCCGGCACGCGTCGACGAGGTAGTCGATCGTCGTCGCGTAACCCATCGCTTCCAGCTCGTGGCGAGCGACATCCCACTTGCGTTCGGGCTTGTCTCCCAGTGTGAACAGCGCCTCCCGGCATCCGGCTGCGACGCCGGCCTCGGCTATGGCGAGGACCTCGTCCATCGTGAGGAAAGCTCGCCGTCCCGGCGCCGGAGGGTGCGCGAACGTGCAGTACCCGCACGAATCCCGACACAGTTGCGTCAGCGGGATGAACACCTTCTTCGAGAAAGTGATGCGAGCGCCGGTATGAGAGTTTCTGAGTTCTGAGGCGGCGGCGAGAACCAGCGTGGGATCGTTCCGCGCGAGCCGGGCAAGTTCCCGTGCTTCGTCGTCGGTCAACCGCTCGCCATCGCGGGCACGCTCGGCCAGCGATCCAAGGCGAGTCATGCGGGGCAGTCTAGTCAGCCGAATAGGATGCCGCGCACCTACGACGCGTACAGGAGGCGCTCGCGTGAAAGTGACGGCGCTCGCGGGAGGAGTAGGCGGCGCCAAGCTCGCGATCGGCCTCGCCCGCGCTCTTCCCGCGGAAGACCTCACGATCGTCGTCAACACCGGTGACGACGCGGTCGTCTATGGGGTGCACGTCTCTCCCGACGTCGACATCGTGACGTACTGGCTCGCGGGCGTCGCGGACGTCGATCGCGGGTGGGGCATCAAAGACGACACGTTCACGCTCGTCGGGTGGCTGAGGAAACTCGATCTCGAAGCATGGTTCAGCCTCGGGGACCGCGACTACGCCACATGTCTCGTTCGCACATCGCGACTGCGGGACGGGGCAACGCTCTCCGAAGCCACCGATGAAGTCCGTCGTCGTCTTGGTGTCGCGATCAAAGTGATACCGATGAGCGACGACCCGGTTCGAACGAGCTTCGTGACCGCCGACGGCCGCACGCTCGAGTTCCAGGAGTACTTCGTCAAAGAACGGCACGAGCCGGAGGTGGCCGAAGTCATGTTGAACGGTATCGACGACGCGAAACCTGCACCGGGCGTTATGGACGCGATCGCGTCGGCAGACACGGTCGTCGTCTGCCCTTCGAACCCGGTCGTATCTATCGGTCCCATCGTCGCGTTGGCCGGCGTGCGCGACGCGCTACGCGACCACCCCCACGTCGTTGCGGTGTCTCCCATCGTGCGCGGTGCGGCGTTGAAAGGTCCTGCGGATCGGCTTCTCGCCACCGTGGGGGTCGAGGTAAGCGCGGCCGGCGTTGCGGGTCTCTACTCCGACTTCGTCGATGTCTTCGTGTTCGACCGGGTCGACGAACACCATCGCGACGAGATCGAGAGCGCCGGCGTCACCGCCGTGCCGCTCGACACGATCATGGACAACGCGAATGCCTCGGAGCAGCTGGCTCGCGGGATCCTTTCGTTGTGAACGACATCCGCATCATCCCGATCGCCGGCGTCGGGGAAGTAACGGCCGCGGACGATCTCGCGCTGCTGATCACGACCGCGGCGGGCGACGGCACGTTCCACGACGGGGACGTCATCGTGGTTACCCAGAAGGTGGTGTCGAAAGCCGAGGGACGCCTCGTACCGGCGAACGACCGCGATTCGGCGATCGCATCCGAGTCCGTTCGCGTGCTGCGTCGCTCGCAAGGCGGCATGGTCATCTCGCAGACGCGCCACGGCTTCGTGTGCGCGAACGCGGGGGTGGATGGCTCCAACATCGACGGCGACAACATCGCGCTCCTGCCGGTCGACCCGGACGCGTCCGCGCGTCGGATCCGCGCGCGCATCAAGCACCTCACCGGGGTCGACGTCGCCGTCGTCATCAGCGACACGTTCGGCCGTGCGTGGCGTCTCGGGCAGACCGACGTCGCGATCGGCGTAGCAGGTATCGAACCGTTCCTCGACTACAGGGGCCAGCACGACGCGCAGGGGCGCGAGATGACCGCAACGCGTATCGCGGTAGCTGACGAGCTCGCGGCCGCTGCAGAGCTGGTGATGGGAAAGATCGACAAGATCTGCGCCGCGATCGTGCGGGGCGCGAACGTGCGCTTCGGACGCGGTGCGGCAACCGAACTCGTGCGGCCCCCGCACGAAGACTTCTTCAGGTAGTTCTTTCTAAACATCCGGGGGTCATAGCCCCGCCATCTTTAGAAAGAACGGCCCCAGTGGTCTCGGTAGATGGTTTCGGTCCGTGGTTTGCGTCCGCGCGTGAGCGAACCGGATCTGCGGTCGGGGGCCGGGTGACCGATCGTCACGACGCCGATCGGTGTGACGTCGTCGGGGATCCCAAGAACCGACTTGATGCTCGGCAACGCGTGGAAGCCGACGAACCCCGCGCCGAGACCTTCGTCGGCGGCAGCCACGAGCACGAGCATCAACGACGCGCCGGCGTCGACCCACCAGTACGGGACCGGCCATTCGATCTCGGAGCCGTCGACGAGCTTGTCGGGTTCGCGGTAGCGCTCGTGATAGTCGTTCTCGCGAACGCAGACGACGATGTGAACCGGAGCCGACGAGATCCATGGGTCGAAGCCGTTGGCAACGTAGTCGGGCTCGCCGGCCGCGTCTGCGATCGCACTCCTCACATCCTGGTCCGTCACGACGATGAAGCGCTGCCCCTGAGAGAATCCGGCGCTCGGCGCGCGCCGCGCCGCATCGACGATCCGAGCGACCACCGCCGGATCGACGGGGTCGCTTGTGTAATTGCGCACCATGCGCCGCTTCCTGATGATGTCCTTGAATTCCAAGTCGGGGCTCTCGCTTATCCTCGGTCGCCGTGAGCAAGAAGCTAGAGCAGAAGCAGGCGAGACGTCTCGCGGAAGAGAAGCGCCGGGCCGAAGAACGCAAGGCCGCCTTGCGGCGCAACATCCTCACGATCGGCACCGCGATCGTGGTGGCCGTCATCGTCGTCGCGGCGATCGCGTGGCAAAAAGAGACCGGCGGAGGCGCCTCCGGCAATGTCGGGGTCTCTCCGGAGGAAGCGAACTGCGGAGACATCGAGACCTTCGAGGAGCAGGAGGCCGCTCACATCGAGGTGGGCGCTCCGCACGAGCCGTACAACTCGTCGCCGCCCACGTCCGGACCGCATTACGAGATCCCCGGACCCAGCGAGTTCATCGTCGAGGCGCAGCCACCGGAGACGTTCGTGCACAACCTCGAACACGGCGAGATCGTGATCTGGTACAGCCCCGATGCGGACCAGGAGACCCTTGACAACATCCAGGACATCACGCGCCAGGAGCCCGCGGCGACGGCGGCGGTCCCCTATACCGACATCGAGTCGCCGTACCAGTTCGCGCTGACGGCGTGGGGTGCGTCGCAACATTGCGAGAAGGTGTCGCAGAAGGTCGTAGACGACTTCCGCCGCAGGTATCAGGGCAAGGGCCCGGAGAAGATCGCTCCGCTATTCGAGGGCTAAGGGAGCGGACTAGCTAGAACGCTCCGCGGCTCGCCGCGCCTTCGCGGCCATGAAGTGGCGGATGTCGTCGACGACACGGATCCCGGCCCACGTCGCAAGCATCGACGTCAGCAGTTGAACGGCCAGCAACGGGAGTTCGATTGCTCCGGCGGCGGTCATAGGACCACCCAACCCCATCGGTGCCCGCACGGCACTACGCAATCAAAGAAGCCGAGCACTCCCGCTGCACTCACACGCGTTCCCGGTCGCCCAGCGTCTCGTCTTCGACGATCGCTTCCTCTGCTACGCCGACGCCCTGCCCGAGGATCGACGCCGTCACTCGAGCGCCCTGTGCGACCGTGACGTCCGGCAGCAGGACCGAGCGCTTGACGACGGCTCCGGGAAACAGGCGGACGCCGCGGCCGACGCAGCTGGAGATGACCTGTGCATCCTCGGCAATCTCGGCCGAGGCGTCGACGAGCGACGCGTGGGGGCCGGGGCCGGCTACGGCGTCGGTCTGGTATTCGCCCGACAACGCATCGAGGTTCGCACCCAAGAGGTTGCCCGGCGTCCCGATGTCCTTCCAGTAACCCTCGAGTGGCGTAGCGAACAGCCCCGCCTCCTCGGCTACGAGAGACGGGAACAGCTGGTGCTCGGACGACCACACCTCCCCCGGCGGGATGCGGTCGAGGATCGCGGGCTCGAGGACATAGATGCCGGCGTTGATGAGGTTCGTGGGAGCTTCCTGGCGCGCAGGCTTTTCGATGAAGCCGGTCACTCGCCCATCATCATCGGTTGGAACGACGCCGAATGCCGACGGATCGTCGACCGGCGTTAGGTAGATCGTCCCGATCGCTTCTCTGTCGCGGTGAAACCCGATCAACGCACCGAGGTCGATGTCCGTCAGGACGTCTCCA
Source organism: Actinomycetota bacterium (assembly GCA_019348445.1). Taxonomy (GTDB): domain Bacteria; phylum Actinomycetota; class CADDZG01; order CADDZG01; family WHSQ01; genus JAHWJK01. The sequence continues at coordinate 10,362 of JAHWJK010000009.1, forward strand.
TTGAAGACGAGACAAGTCCCGTCTCGCGCGAACTCTTCTGCGTTCTTGATCGCACCGGCCGTCCCGAGGGGTTCCTCTTCGTGCGTGACGTGCATCGTGAAGCCGCGCGCTTGCGCGGATGCGATCGTCTCTTCGAACGCCTCCGCCAGATACGAGGTCAGGAGGACGGCTTCGGTGACTCCGTGGCGATGAAGGAGGCCGAGGACGTGTTCGATGTGCGGCCTGTTCGCTATAGGCAACAGGTGCTTGGGCCGCGTGTGCGTGAGCGGGCGCAAGCGGGTTCCGAACCCGCCTGCGAGGATCAGCGCTCGCACTAGGTTCCGGTCTTCGTACGGAAAGACATCCCGATGATCGCGATACCGCACGCGATCACTACGACACCGACCCACCTCAGCGGGGGCACGTGCTCGTGCAGACGGAATCTGGCGAACAGGACGATCACGATGTAGGACACGCCGACGAAGGGGTACGCGACCGAGAGCCGGACCCGCGACAGCACGACCAGCCAGAACAGCGCGGAGATCCCGAACAAGAAGAGGCCGAGCCATAACAGCGGCTCCTTCGCCGCACGGAGCGCGACATCCCCGAAGGCGGAGTCCTTGCCGATGCGTCCGATCGCGTCCATCGCGCTCTTGAGCGTCAGCTGCCCCGCCACCGCGAAGCACACGCTGACCAACAGGAGCCCCAATGAAACGATCCGGCTCGTACCCGGCGAAGAAGCAGCCTGGATCGTTTCGGGGAGCGCCTCTGGAGGAGGAACCTCAAGCGCCATGCGAGCGAGTGTAGAGGCTTACGAACAGCTCGCCGCGAGGCAGTCTTCGGTTACGAACGCCGACCCTTCCACGGTCAGCTCGCCGCTCTCGTCAGACCACGTCGCGACGTTGTCTTCCCATCGCCATGTCACGTCTCCGGTCCGCGCGTTCCACACCATCTGCCCGTTCTCGAAGTGTTGGACGGTCGCTACGACGCGGCCGGATGTGTCGTACCGGTTGTACGCAGGCTCGACCGGAGTACCAGGAAGCTCGTCGAGTGCGTCGTAGGCACCACGCATGTTGCGGTTGGTCGTCGTCTTGTAGCGGATCTTGAAAAGCGTGTCCTTGAGCGAGAGCACGGATCTGATATCCCACCCGCTGTCTCGATACGTGTTCCGTGACCCGACGATCTTCACACCACCGCGATCGGCCGACTTGACGACGGTCACACGGCCCGACACTCCCAGCGGATCCATGATCCGGAAGCGCTCGAGCTCGCCGATGTTGTACGACGCCTGGAACTCGTCCTCGAAACGCGCCCACGACATCTCGACCTTCCACCTGTGGTTCGGGTTCGCGGATACGTCGTCGGGACCATCCGGCACACCGCGCAGGTACGGCAGCGGGGTCCCGCCCCACACGTTCTCGTTGTTCTCGGTGTGCCCTCCAGAAGACGAGGAGTACAGCGCCTGGATCGGACCGCCGTTGTGGAGGATGACTTCGCGGTTCGTCGCGTCGACCGCTCCGGTCCAATCGTCCCAGTAGATCCCGGAACCCGTGCGCTTCGAATCGCCGATGTAGGCCTGGTCGATGACCGAGTCGTACACCGCGCAGTCGCACGGGAACCGGTGCTGCCCCAGGCGGCGGATCTTTTCGTACGCGTAGGTACGGCCTGCGATCGCTTGCGATCTCAGGGCCGCATCGGGCCATGACGACGGAACCTCACCAAGTCCGTAGAGGTACTTCTGCATCGAGAGCTTCGCCACGAGCCGGAGACAGAAACCGGCGCTGCACGAGCTCGATTGATACGACCCGACTTCGAGATGCCCGTACGCGTACGAGGTGTTCTTCTCCTCCACATGCACCATCGACCGATGCTTCGTGTACCTGACGATCACCGGGTTTGCCGGACTGCCGAAGACGCGGCGTCCGTCCTTCTTCACGAGGTTCCCGTTCTTGTAGATACGCATCCCGCCGGTGCCACTGGGTTCGATCCGGAACGTCGTGCCCGGCCGACCGCCGGTGATCCGCCCGGGAACGCCCTGTTCGTGGAACGTGATGAGGGCGCGGTCGGCGCGGAACTTGCGCGGGCTCATGCGGATCACCGAGCGCGTCTGAAGGAGTCCGACGCGGATCTTCGTCATCTGCTTCTCGGTGACGCTCGATCCCGAGTAGTAGTGCTCGAGGATCCTCTTGGAGCTATGACCTCGCAACGCGCGGCCGTACGCGCCGTACTGGGACATACCGATGCCGTGCCCCCAGCCGCCCCCGGTGATCACCACCGTCGTTCCGGCAACCGCTGGTGCAGCACCGACCGTTAGCAGCGCAAGCAGCGCGCTGACGAGACCCGCAAGTCGAATTCGCATCCGAACAGTTTCGCCCGAAACGGAAGATAAGGACATAGCTCTCGCGGACTATCTCGCGCTACAAGCTGCTTGGTATGCCTCTATGGTCCGCGCCCCCGTGCGCTCCCATGTGAACGCCGCAGCCCTTGCTTTGCCTGCGAGCGCGTAAGCGCGGCGCAGGGCGTCGTCGGCGATCAGCCGGCGCAGTCCGTCGGCCATCGCGGATACGTCCACCGAGTCGACAACAAGAGCCGCGTCACCGACGACCTCGTCGGCGGCGGTATAGGCGCCCACGAGACACGCGGTGCCCGCCGCCATCGCCTCGAGCGGCGGTAGGCCGAAGCCCTCGTAGAGCGACGGGAACGCAAACACATCGGCGGCCGCGAGCAGACCGGGGAGCGTCTCGTCGCCCACCCACCCGGTGAGCACGACATCGGGAGTGTGCGGCAGGCTCGGGCCCCACCCCTTCGGCCCTGCGAGCACCAGCGACCACCCGTGCCGGTCGGGTCCCAGGAAGTCCCATGCCTCGAGCAATCTCGGCAGATTCTTTCTCGGTTCCAGAGTTCCGGCGGCGAGTACGAACGGCCTCGTGATGCCGAGGCGCTGCAACGCCGCGTCTGCGAGCGGCGTCGCACCGAAGAACACGGGTGCAACGCCCAGATGCGTCACGACGACCTTGTCGCGCGATGTCCCGTAGTGATCGACGATCTCATCGGCGACCGCTTCGGTGATCGTGACGACGCGGGCCGCTCTTTCGATCGACCACGGCACCATGCGCGCCCACGACGCCGCTCCCGGGAACGCGTCGTCCCTGAGGAATGACAGATCGTGGATCGTGACGACTCCGGGAACCTTCGTTGGCGGCAACACGAAGTTCGTTCCATGAACGACGTCGACGTCACCGACGAGCCGGTCGGCCGAAGGCGCGTCGAACCGACGCCATGCCTCGTGTACGAGCCGCGCGGGCGCTCTCCACCGGCGGATCGAATCATCCGATCGGCCGCGCAGTGACACCGCGTAACGCGACACATCGGCACCGGCTTCCGCGAGCGAACGCTCGAGCTCTCTGGTGTACCGCCCGACGCCGGTGGGAGGATCGAGCAGGGGGCCGGAGTCAAGGGCGACCCTCATTGGGACAACGTGACTGCCTCTGCTTCTTTCCGGTGATCGAGGTACCAATCGATCGTCTTGCGAAGTCCATCCTCTAGCTCGGTCGCGGCTTCGAAGCCGAGCACCTCCTTGGCCCTCGTGACGTCCAGTCGACGACGCGGCTGACCGTCAGGCTTCGACGTATCCCACGTCACGTCGCCGTCGTAGCCGACCAGCCGCGCGATCAAGCTGCTCAGATCCTTGATCGAGATCTCGCGTCCCGTACCGACGTTCACCGGCTCGGCACCGTCGTACCGTTCGGCAGCAAGCAGGAACGCTTCGGCGCAATCTTCTACGTAGAGGAACTCACGCGTCGCGTTACCGCTCCCCCACACCTCGACCTCCGTCGCGCCCGATTCCTTCGCTTCGACGAACTTCTTGATGAGCGCGGGAATGACATGCGAGATCGACGGATGGAACTTGTCTCCAGGGCCGTAGAGATTCACCGGCAACAGATAGACGACGTTCTGTCCATACTGCTCTCGGTTCGCCTGCGCGTGCACCAGCAATGCCTTCTTGGCGACGCCATAGGGAGCGTTCGTCTCCTCCGGATATCCCTCCCACAGAGCATCTTCGGAAAACGGCACGGCCGCGAACTTCGGGTAGGCACAGATCGTGCCGGCGACGATGGTCTTCTCGACCTCGCGCCGACGCGCTTCCTCGATGACGAACGTGCCCATGAGGAGATTCTGAACGTAGATATCGGCGGGGATGGCGCGGTTCGCGCCGATGCCGCCGACCTTCGCCGCAAGATGGATGACGAGATCGGGCGCCGCTTCGGCAAAGACCTTCTCGACGTCCTCCAGCCTCGTCAGGTCGTGATCGCGGCGTCGAGGAATAGTGACCGCGGCAACGCCGCGTTCTTCGAGCTTGCGCGTGATCGTCCTACCGAGGAACCCGGATCCACCGGTGACGAGAACGCGCTTGTTCTTCAGGAGCATGAATCCATCGTAAGGGGCCGCTTCAGGAACTGCGTGGGAGGATTTCGTCGTGACAGAAAGCGTTCGCGTCGCGATGACACTCGAGCAGTGCTGGCATCGAGTTCCCGGTGGTACCGCGGTCGCCGGCATCGGGATGGCCCGCGCCCTCGACCGTAGCCCGCGCGCCGACCCCGTAGGTGTAGCGGCCCGACATACGCGACCTGCGCCGCGGGATTGGTCTCCCCCGATCCGCGTCGAGCATGTTCCGCTCCCGCGCCTCGCGCTGTACGAGTCGTGGCACCGGTGGAGACGACCACGCGTCGAAAAGACGACGGGTCCCGTAGACGTAGTTCACGCAACCACCTTCGCGATCCCTCCGCGCAGTGCAACGCTCGTGGTCACCGTCCACGACCTTGCGTTCGTTCACGAACCGGGGCACTTCACGAAACGCGGCTTGAGCTTCTTCCGTCGTGGGATGGAGCTGACGATCCAGGAAGCCGATGTCATCCACTGCCCCTCGCAGGCGACGGCGAAGGACTGCGTCGCCAACGGCTTCGATCGGGACCGGATCCGCGTCATCCCATTCGGCATCGACCCGCTCCGGCCGGACGATGCGTCGCTAGACGCGGCGCTGGAGCGCCACGGCATCACACGGCCCTACGTCCTGTGGACCGGCACCATCGAACCGCGCAAGAACCTGCGGGGCCTGCTCGAAGCATGGCGCCTCGCCGATCGGGACGCCGAAGTGCTCGTGCTCGTCGGTCCCGAAGGATGGCGTGAGGACCTTCAGCCGGCCCTCGAGGCCGCGCGCAACGTTCGCACTCTCGGGTTCGTCGACCGGTCGACCTTGGGCTTGCTCTATTCGGGGGCCGCGGCATTCTGCTGGCCCAGTCTGCGCGAGGGTTTCGGTTTCCCGGTACTCGAAGCGATGGCACAGGGTTGTCCGGTCGTCACATCGAGGGGCACATCGACCGAAGAGATAACGGGAGACGCGGGCGAGCTCGTGGACCCCGGCGACCCACATGACATCGCACGAGCGCTGACGCGTGTCCTCGACGACCGCGCGCGGGCCGAGTCCCTCTCCGCGCGAGGCCGTGAGCGCGCCGCAACTTTCACGTGGGAGCGGACCGCTGAACTGCTGTGCGATGCCTACACGGCGGGATCGAGGGCGGCAGCATGATCAAGGTTGGGATCAACCTGCTCTGGATGATGCCCGGCGTCGTCGGTGGATCGGAGACCTACACGACGCGGCTCCTGCATGGGTTGAGCGAGCGCGACTCGGATATCGAATACACGCTGTTCGCCCTCCCGCAGTTCGAAGCTGCGCACAAAGAGCTCGCGTCGAAGTTCGAAGTGTCGTACGCCCCGCTCACCGGGCAATGGAAATCGTTCCGCGTGGCCGGTGAGAACAGCTGGTTGGCTCGCCAAACGCGCAGCCGCGGCATCGACCTCGTCCACCACGCGGGCGGCGTGATCCCCGTCGTTCGCACGTCGCGGCCGGTCCTGACGATCCACGACCTGCAGTACCTGTTCTATCCGGAGTACTTCACGTGGCCGAAGCTGCGGTACCTAAAGACGATGATGCCGAGGTCGGCGGAGAATGCGCGGCTGATCCTGACGCCCAGCGAATTCACGCGTCGCACGGTGATCGAACGGCTGAACATCGACCCGTCCGTCGTCCGCGCGGTGCCCCATGGGATCTCCCCGCGCGAGGACCCCGTCGAACATTCCGACGTGAGGGAACGTTTCGATATCGGCGGCCCCTTCTTCCTGTACCCCGCGGCGACATACCCGCACAAGAACCACCTCACGCTGCTGGAGGCATTCGCGCGACTGCGAAACGTGCACGCAGACGCGTATCTCGTGCTCACAGGCGCGGCCGCGCACAAAGAATGGGTGATCGCGAAGCAGATGGGCGAACGGATCCGCGGCGAGATCGCTCGCCTGGACCTGGAGAGCCATGTGAGGCCGCTCGGCTACGTCGCGTCGCGCGACTTGGATGCCCTTTACCAAGAGGCGGTCGCAGTGACGATGGTGTCGCGTTTCGAAGGCTTCGGAGCTCCGATCCTCGAAGCGATGGGCCGAGGATGCCCGGTCATCGGCTCGAACTCCACCGCGATCCCCGAGGTCATCGCGGATGCCGGGATCCTGTGCTCACCCGACAACCCCGACGAATGGTGTGAGGCGATGTCGGTGCTCATCGAGGATGAAGAACGACGAACGCAGCTCGCGAAGGCCGGCCATGAGCGCGCTGCCGAGTTCACCTGGTCGCGCTCGGCCGACATCCTCGAAGAGTCTTATCGCTCGGTGATGGAGACGACGCTATGAGGATCATCTACGTGGTGCCTCACTTCGCGCCGGACGTAGCTCCGACCGGCGCGCTCGCAACACAACTGGTCGCCGAGTGGGCCACGCGCGGCCACACGATCGAGGTGATCACGTCGTTCCCCTGGTACCGCGAGCATCGGATCGAAGCCGGTTACGAGGGACGGCTCGTTCGTCATGAGGACACGCCATGGGGACGCATCTCGCGACTGCACCCGTTCCCGACCACCGACAAGCAGAACCTAAGTCGTCGCGCGCTCTCCTTCGGAGGCTTCTCGGCGATGGCTACCGCAGTGGGGCTCAAGGGGCCCGACGCCGACGTCGTCGTCGCGATGTCGCCTCCGCTGACGCTGGGGCTTACGGGATGGGCCATAGCGAAGGCCCGCCGCGCGCGCTTCGTGTTCAACGTCCAGGACATCTTTCCGGATGTCGCCGTCGAGATAGGTGCGATACGCAACAAGTTGGTGATCAGAGGAGCCGCGGCGCTCGAGAAGTTGTGCTACCGCGCCGCCGATGCCGTGACCGTCCTGTCACAAGACCTGGCACGCAACGTGCGCGCGAAGTCGCCGGACGCCGGAAAAGTGCACGTGATCCCCAACTTCGTCGACACGACGGCGATCCAGCCGTCGGACAAAGACAACCGCTACCGCCGCGAGTTTGGCCTCATCGGAAAGACCGTCGTGATGTACGCCGGCAACGTCGGGCTCTCTCAATCACTCGACGTGGTGCTCGAGGCCGCCGCGGCGCTGTCGTACGAGGAGGACCTCGTCTTCGTGATCAACGGTCACGGAGCGAACCGGGAGACGCTCGAGGCGAAGGCGCGCGGTCTGGACAACATCAGGTTCATCGACTTCCAACCCGCAGAACGGTTGCCGGAGGTACTCGCCGCCGCAGACGTCCACCTCATCCCCTTGCGAAGTGGCCTCGCGAGCAGCAGCTTCCCTTCGAAGACGTACGCGATCCTCGCGGCCGGTCGGCCCGTGATCGCGAGCATCGACCAGGGAACCGAGATCGCAGAAGTCATCGACCGCGCGGGCGCAGGCGTGACGACACCACCAGACGACGCCGAAGCGCTGACGAAGGCGATCCGGCGGATGCTCGACTCTCTCGCCGAGGCGGAAGCGATGGGCGCCAACGGACGTGCCTATGTCGAACGCTACGTCTCCCCCGCCGCCGTGGCCGAGGCGTACGAAGGTCTATTCAGAAGACTCCAGACGTAAGACCTCGGAGACGAACCCGGCGACCTCCTCTACCCACGCCGGATCGATCGTGTGCGGCATCGGCGATTCCTGGTACCTCACGTCCGCGCCCGCTTCCTCGAGGGTCTCTTTGGCCTTCCGACCCCAGTCGACCTCGATCATCGAATCGTAAGTACCGTGCCCGATCGCGACCGGATAGCCCTCGAGACCTTCGAGGTCAAGCTCGAAGCCGTCGACGGTAGGGATGAACCCGCTGAATGTAGCGAGCAGTGCCGGACGCGGTCGCCCGGCGCCGAGGCTCAGCGCGTAGCTCATGGCTGCTCCTTGCGAGAAACCTCCGACGACTACACGTTCGTGAGTGAACCCGTTGCTCAAGACGAAATCGTCGAACCATTTCTTCAATCGTTCGTAGGTTTCAAGGAACGTCGATCGGTCGGGAGAACCGACGCGTGCAAGCCGGTACCAATGAGCTCCGCCCGGCGGAAACGACAGCGGCCCGCGCGGCGTCACGCCTAGGAGACGCCGTTCGGGATCGAGCATGTCGAGAAGCGGAAAGAGATCCGACTCATCCGCACCACGACCGTGCAACAGCACCAACGCACCGGCAGGGTCTCCGTCTGATTCCCGTAACCGGTATGCGAGCGAGTCACCGCTTGCAGACATCCGGCACATCTCCTGGTTTGGGTATCGGGATCGGCACGATGTTCACCAGCTGGCGCGTCTCGAAACGCGTCCCGACCGTCACCTCGACGTCTAATCCCGCCCCGGTCTTCCCACTTTCCATCTGCGCGTTCGGGATCGCGGCAGCAACGAGTTCCGCCAACTTCCTCTCCTCGGGCTCGTATGTGATCACGGTGTCCTTGTAGCCGGTCTTCAGTGCATCGGCTATCTCGACGATGTCGACGGGGCCGGTCGCGACGTCGGTAGCTTCCTCCAAGTCGGCGGCGGCTTCGCTCGCGGTGCCGTCGACGCCGGTGCCGTTGTAGACGGCCACCCTCACCGTGGACGGTTCGATATTCGTCACGCCGTCGACCTCAGCGGGCGATTCGTTGTCGGCGATCGCTTCGAACATCACCTCTGCCGCCACCGGGTCGTACTCCACCGTCGATATCCCGTTAACGTTTCCGATGCCGTGGTTCGGCACGATGTAGGCCTCGAAACGCTCCGGCTCGAAGCCGCGCAACGTCTCGGCGAGCTTCTTGATCCCGTTGAGCGTGGTGTGTTGATCCGTCCGCAGGTTCTTACCCGCGATCTCCGCTAGCTCGACGATGCGGCCGGGGTTCAGCAACGTCGAGGTGGACGTGACCTTGTTGAGCGCAGCCGCGACGAACTTCTGCTGGTTCTGGATGCGAGCGAAGTCACCAGTCTCGAAGTTGCGTGACCGGACGAACCGGATCGCGCGGTCCCCGTCGAAGTGGACCATCCCGACCTCGTCCTCGGTCACCTCGATCCCGGTGTTCGGGTCGAACGGGATCGCTTCCGCGATGCAGATGTCGACTCCACCGATCGCATCGACGACGTCGCGGAAGCCTGCGATGTTGACCTGGACGTACTTGTTGATCGGCAAACCGGTGAGCTCTTTGACCGTCTCGACGAGTCGCTCGGGGCCCCCCATCAGAGCGGCGTTGATCTTGTCCTCGCCGAGCTCCGGGATCGGCACCCACAGGTCGCGCGGGAACTGGACCATGATCACGTGATCGTTCGCGGGATCGATGTGGGCCAGGATCACGGTGTCGGCCCGCTCGCCTCCGACGGCTTGCGCGCCCAGCTCCACTTGCTCCTCTTCCGTCAGTCCCTCTCTCGAATCGGACCCGACGAGCAGAACGTTGAACGGTTCGGCCTCGTCGGCCGGGTCCACGCCACCGACGGACTCCTGGATCGCCCCCTGGGTCTTGTAGTAGAGCCACACGCCGTAGCCACCGCCCACGACGAACACGATGAGGAGCCCCAACGCGACCCACTGCCACCAATGGCGCATGTGTTTCTTCTCTCGCTCTTTGTAGCTCTTGACGATCCCCGAATAGCGCGTGGACGCGAACGGGTCGGGGTCTCGACGAAAGAGTCTGCGCATGGCGTTGCCGATTATCGGGTGTGTCGTGTCAAGGAACGGTAAAGATCAGCGTTGTTCGCACAGAGCGGGAAGCTGACACGCGGATCCGTTCCAGCGAGTGACCTGGCTGAGCACCAAGACGCTCAATGCAGCGCCGAGAAGGATGGCGGTGATCCACCACACGATCCGAAGCGGCCCCTGCAACTCTGCCGCCTGGCCTGCCACTCGGTCGGCCGACGGACCTTCGTAGGAGATCTCGGCGAGTACGACCTTCGCGTCGTCGAGGTCGACCTTCTTGACGAGGATCGAGACCGGGGCCCACGGGTTCGAACCCCCGTACATCCATGCGCCCGGCGCACTGACGTCTTTCATCGAGCGGCTTTCGATCCCGGCTTCGGCGAGGCGGCCGGCCAGGAGGTGCGCGTCGATGTCGTGGCGCGCCTTGATCAATTCGACCCACCCGGATCCACCGCTTCCTCCGAAGTGCTCGTGCAGATCGGGCGGTGAGAGGTCTATCACCGTAGGCATCTACAGCCTTCCGAAGATGCTGCGGGCGATCACCATCCGCTGGATCTGGTTCGTGCCTTCGTAGATCTGCGTGATCTTGGCGTCGCGCATGAAGCGTTCGACCGGGTACTCGCGGATATATCCGTAGCCGCCCAACGCCTGTACGCAATCGGTCGTGACCGACATCGCAACATCGGACGCGTAGCACTTCGCGATCGCCGCCCAATAAGAGACGTCCTTGGCATCGTGATCGACCGCGGTCGCAGCCTTGTAAACGGCCATGCGCGCGGTTTCGATCTTCATGGCCATATCCGCAAACATGAACTGCATGCCCTGGAAACCCGCGATCGGCCTCCCAAACTGCTCACGCTCCCGGCAGTAGCCCACCGCGAAATCGAAAGCACCCTGAGCTATCCCGAGCGCCTGCGCTGCCACGGTGGGGCGAGAGAAATCCAACGTCCTCATCGCGAGACGGAAGCCGCCGTTGACCTCGCCGATGACGTTCTCCTCCGGAACGCGGACGTTGTCGAGGATCACTTCGCGCGTCGGCGACCCACGGATGCCCATCTTGTCTTCCTTGCGACCGAGCGAGAACCCGTCCATGTCCTTCGTCACGAGGAACGCGGTGATGTTCTTCCCCTTCGCGCCTTCGGGATCGGTCACGGCGAAATAGGTGTAGAGGTCGGATGCCCCGGCCCCCGTGATGAACCTTTTGGATCCCGTCACGACCCAGTCGCTGCCGTCCCTCACCGCCTTGCTTCTCATCGCGGCGGCGTCGGAGCCCGAACCGGGTTCGGTGAGGCAGTACGACATCCGGTGGTCGCCGTTGGTGATGCCGGTGCACACGAGTTTCTTCTGCTCGTCGGTGCCGGCGAGCAGGATGGGGATCGCGCCCAGCTTGTTGACCGCAGGGATCAGCGAGACCCCGGCGCAGACGCGCGAGAGCTCCTCGACCAGGATGCAGATCTCGACCGCGCCGCCTCCGGCTCCCCCGTACTCCTCCGGATACGAGACACCGGCGAACCCGTTCTTGACGAGAGCTTCGTCGACGTCCCACGGGTATTCGTCGGCTTCGTCGATCTCCTGAGCGCGGGGGGCGATCTTGTCCTCGGCGAGTTGACGGACGCTGCGACGGAACTCCTGCTGTTCTTCCGTCAGCGTGAAGCTGAGACCTTCGCTCATCGAGCGCATGCTATCCCCGCGCTTGTCGTAAGACGGCCGCAAGTAGGCTCTGCGGCCCATGTCCCAACGTCCTTTGCGCATCGCGCTGTTGTCCTATCGCGGCAACCCGCACTCCGGGGGCCAGGGCATCTACGTCCGGTACCTCAGCAAGGCGCTCGTGGACCTCGGTCACGACGTCGAGGTGTTCTCCGGTCAGCCTTATCCGTCACTGCACGAAGATGTCCGCCTGACGAAGGTCGCGAGCCTGGACCTCTACCGATCCGACGATCCGTTCCGTCGTCCTGCTCGCTCCGAGTTCCGCGACGCGATCGACGTCGCCGAGTACGGCTTGATGTGTCTCGCGTCGTATCCGGAGCCACTGACGTTCAGTCTGCGCGTCGCGCGGGAGCTGGCTAAGCGGGTCGGTGAGTTCGACGTCGTACACGACAACCAGTCTCTCGGCTACGGACTTCTGCGGCTTCAACACGTCGTGCCCGTCGTAGCAACGATCCATCACCCTTGCTCCATCGATCGCACGATGGCGGTCGCGAACGCGAGCGGGTGGGCGAAGAAGATGACGCTGCGGCGCTGGTATGGATTCACCAAGATGCAGGCGCGCGTTGCACGTCGTCTCTCGCGAATCGTGACGGTGTCGAGCGCGTCCAAAGACGACATCATCCGCGAGTTCGGTGTCCCGACCGACAACATCACGGTGGTTCACAACGGCGTTGACACGCAACTGTTCCGACCGCTTTCGGAGATCCGTCGCATACCGGGGCGCGTCGTGACGACCGCGAGCAGCGATCTGCCACTGAAAGGCCTCGTCCATCTCATCGAGGCAATAGCCAAAGTGAGAACCGAGCGCGACGTGTCGCTGGTCGTCATCGGCAAACGCAAGCCGCGCGGTCCCATCGCCGACGCGATCCGCCGGTTCGACCTGGAGGGAGTGGTCGCGTTCAAGACCGATATCGACGACCTCGGGATCGTCGAGGAGTACGCGCGCGCCGAGGTCGCCGTGGTGCCATCGCTCTACGAGGGATTCTCGTTGCCGGCGATCGAGGCGATGTCATGCGGTGTCGGACTCGTCACGACTACCGGTGGAGCTCTTCCCGAGGTAGTCGGACCCGCCGGCCATTGCTCGCTTCACGTGGAGCCCGGCGACGCCGGCGCGATGGCCACCGCGATCATTCGCCTTCTCGACGATCCGGCGCTTCGCGGTGCGCTCGGTGAGCGCGGTCGCGAACGAGCAAAGAGTCGCTATACGTGGCGTGCCGCGGCACAGCGAACGGTCCAGGAATACGAGGCCGTTCGGTGCTAACGGTCGAATTCGATCGTCTCGGCATCCACGCCGGAGACGTCGTGCTCGATCTCGGGTGCGGCAACGGCCGGCATACGTTCGAGGCACTAAGGCGCGGCGCGCACGTGATCGCGGCGGATCTCAAACCAGAGGCGCTGGCGCATGTCACGGAATGGGTCACCGCGATGTACGCGCAGGGTGAGATCCCTGACGGCACCGCGTTCGTCGCGGTCCGCGCGGATGCTCTGAGCCTCCCGTTCCCGGATGACTCGGTCGACCATGTCATCGCGTCGGAGATCCTCGAGCACATCCCACAGGACGACACCGCGATAGATGAGATCACCCGCGTGCTCAAACCCGGCGCTACGGCCGGCGTGACGGTTCCGAGATTCTGGCCCGAGCGCGTGTGTTGGGCCCTCTCGAACGAATACAGGTCGTCTGCCGGGGGGCACGTGCGCATCTATAGAGAACAGGAACTGAAAGACAAGCTCCACCGGACCGGGCTCGATCTCATCGCGCAGAACCACGCGCACTCGTTCCACTCGCCGTATTGGTGGCTGAAGTGTGCATTCGGGGTCGACAACGACAACGCGGCCGTCCCGGCGCTCTATCACCGCTTCCTCGTATGGCAGATCACGAAACGACCACCCGTGGTCGACGCGATCGAGCAGGCGCTCGATCCACTTCTCGGCAAGAGCCTCGTGCTGTACGCGCGCAAGAACGGTCTTCCACGATGATCTTCGACGCCGTCGCGACCGCGGAGTACATAGCCAAGCAACAACTGCGAAACGGATGTATCCCCCACTTCGAAGATGCCGTCGCCGATCCATGGAATCACGTCGAAGCGGCGATGGGCCTCGATTCCGTGGGACATCACGCGGAAGCCCGCCGCGCCTACGAGTGGTTGATGTCGGTCCAACGTCCCGACGGCGCGTGGGCTGCTGCGTACCGCGGTGACGTCGTCGAAGATCACACGCTCGACGCGAACTTCACCGCATACGCCGCAGCCGGACTCTGGCATCACTATGTAGCGACCTCCGATGTGTCCTTCCTCGAACGCAACTGGTACGGGATCGATCGAGCCGTCGAGTTCGTCCTAGCGCTCCAGACGAGCGACGGAGCGGTCCTGTGGGCGCGTGATGCCCATTACGAACCGTGGCCGTTGCCGCTCCTCACCGCGACGTCATGTATCTACCTGAGCTTGCGATGCGCGGTTGCGATAGCCGAAACGGTCGGCGACGAGCGACCCGACTGGGAACTCGCCGCGGATTCGGTCGCTTCTGCCATCCGCGATCCGAACGTGACGTGGGCGGACAAGCGCCGGTTCTCGATGGACTGGTACTACCCGGTCCTCGCCGGAGCGGTGACGGGGGACGATGCCGACGCGGTGCTCGCGTCGCGCTGGGACGTTTTCGTAGTAGAGGGGCTCGGCACACGGTGTGTGTCGGACCGGCCGTGGATAACGTCGGGAGAGACGAGCGAGCTGATCCTCGCCCTGGACGTCGCCGGCCACAAGGACGAAGCCGAAGAGATGTTCCAGTGGCTACAACACCTGCAGGCCGACGGTGGTGGCTATTGGATGGGGGCGAACTTCCCGGGAGCGGTCGTGTGGCCGCGACAGCAACCGACGTGGGCCGCGGGTTCGGTCTTGCTCGCTTACGACGCGCTCGAGCGAGCCACCGCGACGTCAGGCTTCTTCCGCGGCGAGACCTTCCCAGAACCGGTATCCGGCCTCGTGGACCCGCTTTAGGACGCGCAGACTTCCTTCGGCAACGGATTCTTCGAA
>JAHWJK010000059.1 GCA_019348445.1 Actinomycetota bacterium
ATGCTCGAGATCCTGTCGCGCATCGAATGCGTTGCCGACGATCTTCGGTGGTTGCCGTTCGGCGGCGCTTACGGCGGAGCGACGACTCTCGTTTCTGAGATGACCGTCGCCGGCACGTAGTGCCTCGACCATGACCTAAACCACGACGTAGAAGAAGATGCCCGCGATCACGCAGTACGCGGCGAACGGGTACAGCGTGTTGCGACGCAGGTAGCGGATCAGCCCCCAGATCGCGACGTACGAGAAGACCAGAGACGATACGAAGCCTGCAATGCCGGCCGTGGGCGTGAGCGATGTCCCTCCGAGGTCGGGGATCTTGACGATCGTGGCTCCGAACAGGGCGGGTATCGCGAGGAGAAACGCGAACCGCGCAGAGTCGTCCCGGTTCACCCCGAGGGCCAGACCCGCCGCGATCGTCGAACCGGATCGCGAGATCCCCGGCAGGATCGAGATCGCCTGGGCGCTGCCGACGACGAGCGCGTCGGGTATGCGCAGATCGTCGAGCGTCCGCAGCGATGAGCCCGCCGAGGCGGTCCTACGCTGGTGGTACCGGAGGACGAGCTCTGCCGCGACCAGGATCACCGCGGTCGCGAGGAGCTGGACGGCGGTCGGACGAGGCTGCTCGAACGACCTCTCGAAGTAGTCACCCAGGAGGACGCCCGCAAGCCCTGCGGGGATCGTGCCGATGGCGAGCAGCGCCCCCAGCCGCCGCGCGTCCCGGTCGCCCGATGCGACGCCCCTCCCGAGGTCGATCAGGTCTCCGCTGAAATAGACGATGAGGGCGGCCAGCGAGGCGGTATGGAGGAGCACGTCGAAGGCGAGGCCGGGGCGGTCCCACCCGAGAGCAGCCGGAACCAGGACGAGATGTCCCGACGACGAGATCGGGATGAATTCGGTGAGCCCCTGAACGGCGCCGAGGACGGCGGCTTGAAAGGCTGGCACGGCCCGGGAGCATATGCGGCCGTCTGGGAGATGCAGGAATCCGAGCAAACGAGGCGAATGTGCCGCTTACCACCACCCTTAGGAGGAAACGATGAGGAGAACTTGTCTACGCGCCGCGTTGGTTGTGTCGATCGTCGGCGTGCTGTCGCTGGGTCCCATCGCCCACGCGGGCGACTTCACCCCCACGATGACGTTCAAGCTGTCCGACACGCGCGTCAAGGCGAATCCGCAGATCACGATCACCGTGGAGCAGGACAACAACGAGGAAGAGCTCGCCACCGTGACGCTCAAGATCCCTCGCGGTTTCAAGCTCCCGCCCGACGCGAAGGTCCCGAACAACGACCAACTCGGCTCCGGCACGATCAACATCCACGCCGGCCCAGGCTGTCGTCCCGGCGGTATCCCCGATGCCGACGCGCCGATCACGGCTCCGGCAACGCTGAAGGAAGCGGACCGTACGGACGAACAGCAGGACGCGGGCGTCTACGCCGTCTGGGTGCTCGATATCTCCGGCGTCACCAAAGTCCCCCTCGTCATTACGGGCTCCAAGGCCGTCGGGTGGACGCTGGTCGGCGAGATCGCGCCGAACGACAACACGTGCCCTCCGTTCTCGTTCGAGCTCAAGGTGAACTCCCAGAGCACGTCGGGTGTCCCGATCCTCAAGAACCCCCGGAAGCCCGGCAAGAAGGTCTTCAAGGGGCTGTTCACGAGCGCCGACTCGCCGGCCACCTACCTGCAGAAGAGCGTTATCAGGATCACGGCGAGCTAAGCACGTCTCCGGATCTCAAAAGGCCCCGGGTCACCGGGGCCTTTTTCTATGCCGATTTTTCCGACGATGAGGAAGAACTCTTCGACTCGCCTGACGACTTCGTCTCCCCCGAGGGCTTGCTCTCGCTCTTCGTGCCACTCGAGGTGGAGTCGCCTTTGGACGATGACGAGGAGTCGGCCTTCTTCTTCGAGTCGGTGGCGTAGAACCCAGAGCCCTTGAAGACGATCCCGACGGGGGAGTAGAGCTTTCGCAGCCGTCCACCGCAATGGGGACATTCTTCGAGCGGCGGATCGGTGAAGCTCTGTCGAGCCTCCGTGCGCTCGCCGCACGCCGTGCACGCATATTCGTAGGTGGGCATGCGGCCATCTTCCCATCCGCCCGCTCGGGCACGGTCGTGAGTAAAGTCGAGGCGCAGCTTGCCGAAAATGTCTAGATAGGTCCTCGTGGACCCGCGTTTAGGCGCGCGCGGTGGCGAGGAGCTGTAGGGGAGTGGAATGTCGCTTCAGCAGAGGCTGACGCTGTTCTTCGTACTGATCGTCATCCTGCCTCTCGCCGCGGCCGGATTCGTCGTCCAGCGTGTCATCGGTGACGAGATCGGCGAACGGGCGATCATCTCGCTGCGTCCGGCTCTCGATGCGACCGTGTCGATCTACAACGCACGATTCGATGTCCTCGATCGTCGCGTCAGGAGCGCGGTCGCGGACGACACGTTCCCGCGTCTTCTCAGAGACAAGGACCGGGCAGGTCTGGATGCGTATCTCTCTCGACAACTCGCGGATACCGCGGACGTCGACTTCCTGATGGTCGTCGACGGGGGCCGGGTCGTCGGCTCCGCGGCTAATCCCGCCAACTTCGTCCAGGGTTTCGAGGTGCCTTCGATGGCGCAGATAGCGCGCGCTCAGCCCGGTGCCGGAAGAGGCTTCACGCGGACGCCGGCTATCGCGGTCCGGATCGCGGGGGTCGGAACCGTCGGGAGCCTCATCGGAGGCTTCTGGATCGACGAGCGCCTCTTGACTCTCAGCGGCACTGATTCGGCGACGGACCTCTCGGTGGTCGCGGACGGAACCGTTATCGCGTCGACGGCGGCTGTCAGGTCGCCCGTCGGCATGGACGTGGATTTCACCGACGACTTCACCGCGACGCTCGATGAACGAGTCAAGGCTGCGGCCACCGAGCTCGAGAACGGGGTTGGGATCGTCGCGTCGACACCGGCAGCGCCGTTCGAGGCATCGTCTCGCCGTGTACTCACGTCGTTGTTAGTGCTCCTGGGACTGGCGCTGCTCGGAACCACCGCGCTCGCGTACCTTCTGGCTCGATTGATCAGTCAGCCTCTCGAGGAACTTGCACAAGGCGCGGCCGCGATCGCAGAGGGGAAGTTCGATCACAGGATCCCGGTCCGCTCCCGAGACGAAGTCGGCCAGCTCGCGCTCGCGTTCAACGACATGACCGCGCGCTTGCACGACACGGTGGGACAGTTGTCTCACTCGCGCGACCAGTTGCAGCGAGCCGTCCGCCGCGTCGGCGACACTTTGCGCGCGACGCACGACATGAAGCAGATGCTCGAGTCGGTGGTCAACACGGCGGCGGACGCACTCGAAGCCGACGTCGCGATCCTGTGGAGCTTCACGCCCACTCGTGACGAGCTCTACGGTTCGATCGCGCGCGGTATCGATATCGATGCGCTGCCGCGGCTCGGCATCGCCGAAGGAGTCGTTGGTTTCGTCGCCGAGCGCGCCTCTTCGATCGTGATCCCGCCGCCGCACGGGACGCAGGGGTTGCCACGGCCGGCACGCCACGAGCCGTCGTTCCCGGTCGCTCTCGTCACGCCGTTGTACAGCCAGGATCGGATGGTCGCCGTACTCGCGCTCTACCGGACGGACCCACGGAAGCACTTCGGCGACGAAGACGTGGAGATGGTGAACTTCCTCGCGGAACAGTGCGGGGTCGCGATCGAAAACGTCCTTCTGCACGAAGAAGCGCAGCGGTTGTCACTCACCGATGGCCTAACGGGGACCTGGAACCGTCGCTTCCTGCAGATGCAATTCCGTCAGGTCCTCGCGACCGCGACTCGCTTCGACCGGCCCTTCAGCATCCTGATGCTCGACCTGGACAACTTCAAACAGATCAACGACACGTTCGGTCACCAGAAAGGTGACGAGATCCTCATCGAATTCTCGAGACGCGTGAAGCTCGCTCTTCGTGAGGTCGACACGTTCGCGCGTTACGGAGGCGAAGAGTTCATCAGTCTGCTTGCGGAAACCGACGTGGATGGAGCGATCACTACGGCAGAGAAGATCCGCGACGCGATCCGCAGCGAGCCGTTCGGGGAGACTCCCGAGCGTCATGTGTCGTTGACGGTCTCGATCGGAGTCGCGTCGTACCCACAGCACGGTGAGACGTACGCTGCGCTGGTGGAATCCGCAGACCAGGCCATGTACAGGGCGAAGCAGCTCGGCCGAGACCGGGTAGCGGTTGCAGAGAAGCTGAAACTCGTTCGCTGATGAAGGTCCGCACGGCGGTGTTGCCCGCGGCGGGGCTCGGCACGCGTTTCTTGCCTGCGACGAAATCGCAGCCGAAAGAGATGATCCCGGTGATCGACAAGCCGGCGATCCAGTACGCGGTCGAGGAGGCGGTGCGCGCAGGAGTAGAGGACATCCTCATCGTGACGAGCCGGGGGAAGGTGACCGTCGAGGACCACTTCGATCGGTCGCTGGAGCTCGAGCACCACCTCGAGAAAGCGGGCAAGACCGAGTACCTCGAGCAGGTCCGCGCCGTCGCCGATCTCGCCGAGTTCCACTACGTCAGGCAGAAGGAGCCACGCGGGTTCGGACATGCCGTCCTCGTAGCCAAGAAGCACGTCGGGACGGATCCGTTCTACGTGCTCGTCCCGGACGAGATCGTGCCGGAGCCTCGCCTGGACGAAGCGTCTTTACTCGACAAGTTGGCGGAGATCTACGAGCGTGAGGGTGCGAGCGCGATCGCCGTCGTGGAGGTCCCGGATGAGGACGTGAGCGCTTACGGCATCGTGGCGACCGACGACGTCGTGGAAAACGTCGGACGCATCCGGTCGATGGTCGAGAAGCCACCCGTAAGAGAAGCCCCGTCGCGCCTCGCCGCGCGCGGTCGTTACTTGTTCACGCCGGAGATCTTCGATGCGCTCGAGAAAACGTCCGAGGGTGTGGGTGGTGAGATCCAGCTGACCGACGCTATCAACGAAGTGGCCGAGCAAGGCGCGGTCTACGCGTACATCCACGATGGTCCGATCTTCGACGTCGGAAAGACACTCGATTATCTGCGGACCACCGTGGAACTGGCGCTTCGGCGCGACGACCTCTCCGGCCCGTTCCGAGACTTCCTCCGCGAGGCGCTCGAACGTGGCTGACCATCCCGAGTCCAAAGCTCGGATGGTTGACGTTTCCGCGAAGGAGGTGACGGCCCGTGAAGCCGTCGCGTCGGGTCTCGTAGCGATGTCGCCGTCCACGCGGGAGCTCGTTTCGTCGCGCGCTCTCGACAAGGGGGACGCGCTGGAGGTGGCGCGGATCGCCGGGATCATGGCAGCGAAGAAGACCTCGGAGCTCATCCCCTTGTGTCATCCGATCGGGATCGATGCGGTGGAGCTCGCGTTCGAGGAGCGAGACGAAGGGATCGGGATAGTTGCGACCGTCCGGACGTCCGACAAAACCGGCGTGGAGATGGAGGCACTCTCGGCCGTGTCGGTTGCGGCCCTAACGATCTACGACATGGTCAAAGCGACCGAGCGTGGCGTTGAGATCAGAGAAGTGAAGCTGCTGAAGAAATCCGGCGGGCGCTCGGGAACGTGGACGGCGTCGGGCTAGGACTTACTTTCGTCCTTACGACGCTTGAGGTAAGCGGTCGTGCCGGTGGCTTGGCTCTCGACCACCTGAACTAGCTCCCACCCCTCTTCTCCCCATTGATTCAGGATCTCCTGGAGCGCATGGGAGATGAGAGGCACGGTCGCGTACTCCCACTTCTGCACGTCTTACCTCCTGGTTAGCTGTGGCCTAGATCACCGTCTCGCCGCCGTGGCGCCCGCACCCTACTCCGCAGTGGCAACGGTTATCGAACGCTCCGGTGAAGTCGTCGCACCCATCGTCGGATGGGCGGAAACGCCGGCAACGCGGAGTCGAGGTTTGTTGGGACGATCGGAGCTGGTCTCGTTCGGCGCCTTTGTCCTCTGCGGTGCCAAGCAGGTTCATACGTTCGGGATGGATCGGCCGATAGACGTCGCGTTGTGCGACAAGGCATGGAACGTTCTTCACGTCGCGCGCGCTATGCCTCCAAACAGGCTCGGCAAGGTTGTTCTACGTGCTCACTACGCGATCGAAGCAAGGCCTGGGACACTCGACGCGTTGCGGCGCGGTGATCGTCTCAGGCTGAAGGATCTGTGAGCGACCTGTACGACTGGTCGTAGTACAGCAGCGGCGTGCCGGCGTGATCGTTGCAGGACAAGACCTCGCCGACGAAGATGTCATGGTCGCCTGCCTCCACCATCTGATCTAACCGGCACTCGATCCATGCGATCGCGCCGGCAAGTAGAGGGTCGCCGCCGGTGCCGGGGCGGTGACTCAGTTGATCGAAGGGCTTCACGCCGCGGCGCGAGAAGCTTCGGGAGACATCTTCTTGGTCGTCCGCCAGGATGTTCACGGCGAACGATCCCTTTTCGAGGATGAGGGCGCGCGTTCGCGACGCTTTGTCGAGGCAGACGAGGATCAGTGGTGGTTCCAACGAGACGGACGCGAACGAGGACGCGGTCATGCCATGTAGCTCACCATCGAGTCCGACGGTCACGACGGTGACTCCACTCGCGAACCGTCGCAGTGCGCGGCGGAAGCTGTCAGCGTCGACTGCCATCGGGACGTTTCAGACCAGAGGATCGTCCAGCCCGGTCATGAAGGTCTCGCGGGGCAAGAAAACCCATATCCCGGCGACGTCGCCGAGACGTTCGGTGAGAAAGACCAACGTGTCGGACTGGGGACCGGAGGTCGAACCCGGCACGCGTATCGCTCCGCGTCGCTCGAGTTCTTCGATGAGGTCTTGTGTCGGGTGTCCCTCGATCTCCATCGAAGCGAGTCTAGAGGGCAGCCGCTAGTGCGGCTCTTTGCGAGCAGTGTCGTCACGGTAGGTATCGCGAGCGGCGGTGAACACCGCCGTGGACGCGAACGTCAGGAACGCCAGCCCGGAGAACAGGCACACGCCGATCACGACGCGCCCGACATCCTCGGGCCACGTCACGGTGATGAACGCGAGCATCGCCGCAACCCCGACGATCGCCGAGATGCCCATCCCCGCGATCGCGGCTCCATGCAACCGTCCCGGAGGTGACGGAGGAACCGCTGGTTCTGGAGGAGGCGGATCACCCGGTAGTGGGACGACGTTGTCGCCATCGGCCATCGCTACGCGCCTCGCCGTTCCAGCCACTTGACCAGCGTGCGACTCATGACTCCGGTCGCTCCTTTCGGACCCAACTCGTT
Source organism: Actinomycetota bacterium (assembly GCA_019348445.1). GTDB lineage: Bacteria > Actinomycetota > CADDZG01 > CADDZG01 > WHSQ01 > JAHWJK01. The sequence goes on from JAHWJK010000059.1 coordinate 7,204, forward strand.
CGCTTTCTCGGCCCAGTCGGTCCCTGCGATGTCGAGATGTGCCCACGGGATCCCTTGCTTGACGTGTTGCTTGAGGAAGATGGCCGCGACGATGGCGCTTCCCCAGCGGGGGCCGGAGTTCTTCATGTCGGCGACGTCGGAGTCGAGGTCGGTCTTGAAGTCGTCCACCAGCGGCATACGCCACATCGGCTCGCCCGCGGCGTCGGCAGCAGCCATGAGTTCATCGCTCAACCCGTCGTCGTTCGCGAACATGCCCGTGAGGCGCGTCCCCAGCGCAACCATGATCCCGCCCGTGAGCGTCGCAACGTCGACGATGGCGTCGGGGGCCTGTTCGCATGCGTAAGCGAGCGCGTCCGCCAGGATCAGGCGGCCTTCTGCATCAGTGTTGTTCACTTCCGTCGTCGTCTTGTTGTAGTGGGTGATGACGTCTCCCGGCTTCATCGAATCGCCGCTCGGGACGTTCTCGGTAGTTGGAACGAATCCGAGCACCTCGGTCTTGACGTCGAGCTTCTTAAGTGTGGTCATCGTCGCTAGGACCACAGCCGCTCCCGTCATGTCGCTCTTCATCGTTTCCATCGCGTTCGCAGGCTTGAGCGACAAGCCGCCGGAGTCGAACGTGACGCCTTTTCCGACGAGCGCGACCTTGCCTGTTGCACCCTCGGGCGCGTAACGCAATTCGATGAATCGCGGCGGGTTGAAAGCACCCCTTGCTACCCCTGCGAGTCCACCGAAGCCTCGCCGCTCGATCTCATCTTCGTCCCACACGGTGCATTCGAGTCCGTTCACGTCTGCGATCTCGCGGGCCTTCCGAGCCAGTGCGTCCGGCGTCAATGAGTTGGGAGGTTCGTTCTGGAGATCGCGTGCGAGCATCGTCGCCTCCGCGACCGCCGCGCCGCGATCGACGTCGCGTTGCGCTCCCCCCACAAGAACAAGTTGTTGCGTCTTGATCGGCTTCGGGTCGGACTTGAAGCGCGTGTAGCGATAGGAACCGAGGAGGAGCCCTTCGACGGTCGCGGCGCCTGCATCCTCGACGATCTGCGGCAGAGTGGTGGCGACGACGCCTCGATCCGTCAGTCGTTTCGCCGCTGCCCCGGCCGCTTTTCTGACCTCGGTGGGAGAGATGCTCTTTTTCGCACCAAGTCCCACGACGGCGACTGCTTTCGCCGCGATCCGTCCGAGCGTCGGCACGAGTTCCAGCGAACCTACTTTCGCCTTGAAGTCGCGCTCCGTGAGGTATGCCGAGAGCGCTCCATCCAGTGCGGCGTCCAGTGCTGCGGTGGCGTCGTCGAGCTCTGCTCCACCCGGCTGCTCGTATGCACCGACGACGATCGCGTCGCACGGGACGCGTTCGGGAGCATCGTTCGAGAGGGTGATCTGGGGAGGCATGGGCGCCCCTGTATACCGCCTCGACGATGGGACTTTGAAAACGTCGGGAAATCCACGAAAGTCCGCATGCGGAGACTTAGGTTTTTCCGAATAAGCAGTGAGGCAGAGCTTCGGGGAAGAGCTCTTGACCGGTTGGTTCTTGGCTTTCTTAGTGGGCGCTTCGCTCGCCGTCTCGGTTCCCGCAGGGTTGCGGGCTAGGCGGAACTCTCCGTTCTCGTCGGCGCAATTGTTCAAGAAGCGCATGAGCATGATGGCGCCGCGCAGCCGCGGGGGGCGGTGGGTCATCGTTCCAGAGGGGCACTCCGGCGTACAGGCTCGTCAGATCGAGCGCCGCACCAGGCGTCGTCGATCGCGGATCATGACGATGCTCGTCGTGGCGGCCTTTACGACAGGATGCTGGGCGGCCTTCGGTTCTGGAGTCGCCATCTCGATCCACGTGGCGGTCGACGTGATCGCGCTGTTGTACGCGGTCCTCGTCTATCGCGTCGGACGTCGTCGCTCGGAGCGGTTCCGCGAAGTCCGGACGATCACCCGGCATCCGTTGGCGGGCACGACGGTGACGTGGCCGACCGCGATCCACAACATCACGCTCGACGACGAGCCCCTGTTCGTCGACGAGCCGATCGCTCTTTAGCTTTCGGTCTAGCCGCTACTCTCGCGGTTCATGGAACTCTCCGGTCTTTCGGAACGTCTCAGCACTCGTCTCGACGCAGCAACCGCCGCCCGAGAGAAGGGTCTTGCTGCGAGCCGTGAGGCGATCCGCTACTGCGGCAACGCGATCCGAGCGCTGCATCGTTACGAGAACGACGTTGCTCGCGATCTACTTTCCGAAGCTGATAGCAGGATCCGTGGCGCGCGGGATGCCCTCGTCGAGTTCCCCGATCTCTTGCACGCGGGTTTCCTCCACGACGCCGAGAAAGAATTGGCGGAGGGCCGCATCACGTACGCGCTCGTCAACGACGAACCGTTCCCAACCCCAGAAGACGTCGGCGTCGATCCGACTGCTTTCCTCAAAGGGATGGCGGAATCCATCGGCGAACTGCGCCGTCACATCCTGGACCTCATGCGACAAGGCGAATTGAAGAGGTGCGAGCAACTGCTCCAGTCGATGGACGACATCTACTTCGTCCTGGTGTCGATGGACTATCCCGACGGCGTCACGCATGGGTTGCGTCGTCTCACGGATGTCGCCCGGTCGATCATCGAGAGGACGCGAGGTGACTTCACCACGTCGAGCATCCAAAGCTCGTTGCG
>JAHWJK010000060.1:0-1239 GCA_019348445.1 Actinomycetota bacterium
GCGACATCCCGGACCACAACCGGGTGCTCTACCTGGCTGAGCTACGGCCGCCATGGCACGACCCCAAGGGTACTCCTCAGCGGGTCGCTGCTTCGGCTAACGCTCGTTCCGACATCGTCGTTCGCCGCGTGTGGTTGCGCGCCGCTCCGAGGAGGAGCACCAGCCCCGCGAGGGCGACCCCGGATGCGGCCACGAAAGCACCGCGGTAGCCGATCGCGTCGGCGATCGCTCCGGCACTGACCGCGCCGACTCCGAACGAGAGGTCGAAGAACGCGGTGAACGTGCCGATGACCGCTCCTCGTTCGGACGCGGGAGCGCGACTGATGGCAAAGGTCATCAATGCCGGGAACGCGAGCGCGTGGCCGATGGAATAGATGAACGTCCCGACATAGAGACCGGCGGGTTCGGCCCACAGCCCCATGACGAGCATGCCGACCATCACCGAGACGAGAGCGCTGCTCCCTGCTTTCTTGGCTCCCAGCTTGTCCGGAAGGCGCGCGCCGAACAGTCGGATGCCGATGATGACTGCGGAGTTGAGCGCGAAGGCATAGCGGCCGCCGCTCATCCCGATGTCGAGCGCGTGAAGGACCATGAACGAGCTGAACGTTGCGAGCGCCCAGATGTTCGTAGCGAGAACGGTTCCCGGCAGGATCGCGGCTCCGTGGACGAGCTTCCCCGGCGAGTCGCCGGCATCTGGGGGTCTCGTCTCGGGAACGAGGAAACCGACGAACCCCGAGAAGAGGCCGGCCGCACCCGCAAACAGCCACACCCAGTTGTAGCTAGAGGCTTCAAGGATCGTCTCGCCCGTGACGGGTCCGATCGCGAGGCCCCCGAACAGCGCGAGCGAGAAATAGCTCAACGCCTCACCGCGTCGTTCGTCCGGAGCGAGGTCGTTGATCACGCTCGCGGCGCCGACGTAGAAGAACGCCTCACCTACTCCCGTGACCAGCCGCCAGAAGATAAGGAGAGGTAGCGATTCGGAGAACGAGTAGGCGAAGATCGACAGCCCGACCGAGATCCCTCCGAAGATGATGAGTAGTCGGCGGCCGCGTTTGTCGCTCAGACGTCCCGACAGCGGACGCAACAGAACCGCCGTGAGCGCGAATGCACCGATCACCGCGCCTACTTCGAGGCCGCCGCCGCCGAGAGGCCCCTCGACGTAACGGGGGAGCGTCGGGATGATGGCTCCGACCGCGGTGAAGTACGCCAGCATCGAGAGCATCACGAGGAGGAACGTGC
>JAHWJK010000060.1:1339-9820 GCA_019348445.1 Actinomycetota bacterium
AGGGGGGCGAACTGCTCGTCGTTTATCCCCTCGTCGTTCTTCTCGCCCTCGCGGGCTTCCGCCTCGGACGTGAAATAGACGAACTGGCTGAAGCCGTCGTCCGGCCCCCACGCGACGAACCCGCCGAGAACGTCGGGACGGTCGTTACCGGCGTCCTCCATCTGTTGTCCGACTTCTCGCAGTTTCTCCTTGTCGGTGGCGTATGCCTGGATGACCTGCACGAAGCCTGCGTCGTCGGATCCGCCGCCCATGAACTCGTCTACGTCTCTGCAGTCGTAGAACTTCGGGTCGTCGAGGTGCTGTGCGGTCTGCTCCCACCACTGCCCCTGTTCGGGACGATCGCTGTTCTTGCGCGCCGCTTCTTCAGACTCGAAGCGCGCCGCCGCGATGAAGGTGCCGTCTTCAGCGACGCCTGCCGTGCTGCCGAGGAACCCTTCGGCACCGGGCTTAACGTCGCGATCCCACGCCTCCATCTGCGCGCGCACCGCGCCCGCGTCCTTTGCTTTGGCTTCGATCACCTGAACGAACATGGCCACCTCCTTGGACCGACCTGCGGGACCCGACTCTAGCCAAGCTAGGCTCGCCGCTTCATGAGCGATTACGGCGACGCATACAGAGAGGCGCGCGAGCGCCTGTGTGAGTTGATGACATCCCTCTCACACGAAGAGCTCGAGCGAGAGGTCCCCACGTGCCCCGGGTGGAGGACCCGCGATGTACTAGCGCACCTCGTGGGGATCGCGGTCGACACCTCCGACGGCAACATCGAGGGCGCGGGTTCCGACGAATACACCGCGCGCCAGATCGCCGAACGAAAGGAGCGGTCGGTGACAGAGATGGTCGCCGAGTGGGAGGAGCGCGCCCCGGCGTTCGAGCAGATGCTCGACACGATCCACCCGGCGATCTCCGGCGGGATCATCGGCGATCTCGTCACGCACGAGCAGGACGCGAGGGGCGCGGTAGGGAGAACCGGGGGCCGCGACGGACTCGCGTTCGATCTGGCGCTCGATTCGCAGGTTCGGTTCTTCGGGCGCCGCATCAAGGAAGCCAAGCTTCCGACGCTCGAGGTGCGCGCCGGCGCCAAGACATGGACCGCAGGCAAAGAAGAGGTATCCGGATCGGTCGAGGCCGATGCGTTCGAGCTGTTGCGCGGCTTGACGGGTCGGAGAACCCACAACCAGGTCCGCGCGTTCGGCTGGAGCGTCGATCCCGGCCCGTATCTCCCCATCTTTTCGATGTACGGCCTACCGGGATCCGACATCACCGAATAACAACGCCTCGCGTCCGACTACCCTTAAGGGGGGAATGGACATAGACCGCGAGGAATTCGGGCCGAATATCTGGCTCGTCGACGAGATGTACCGCCGCTACCTGGACAACCCCCAGGCCGTAGGCGAGTCATGGCGCGAGTTCTTCGAGGACTACAAGCCGATGCGGGGGAGCTCCGACGGCAGGACCGCGGCCGCGTCGGCTCCCACCGCCACGTCGCAGCCGCGACCGATCGAGAGCGAAGCGCCACCCGCCGAAGAGACACCCGAGGACGCCGTTCCCTTGCGAGGGATCGCGGCACGGATCGCGGAGAACATGGAGGCGTCGCTGGGCGTGCCGACCGCGACGTCGGTGCGAACCGTCCCCGCGAAGCTCCTCGAAGAGAACCGACGCGTCATCAACCGCGTGCTCCAGTCGCACCGCGGCGGCAAGGTCTCGTTCACTCACTTGATCGGGTGGGCGATCCTGAAGGCGCTCGAAGCGCGGCCCGACATGAAGTCGAGCTATACCGAAGTGAACGGAACGCCGCATGTCGTGCAGCACAAGCACGTGAACTTCGGTCTTGCGGTCGACGTCGAGCGCAAAGACGGAACGCGCGTCCTCTACGTACCCAATATCAAGCACGCCGACGAGCTCGACTTCGCGGGGTTCTTCTCTGCTTACGAGGAGCTGATCCGCAAGGTACGCGCGAACGAGCTCACCCCCGACGACTTCGCCGGGACGACGATGACACTTACCAATCCCGGGACCGTCGGGACGAATCTGTCGGTGCCGCGACTGATGGAGAACCAAGGTCTGATCGTGGGGACGGGCGCGATCGCGTATCCGCCCGAATACCAGGCATCCGACCCCCGTGCGCTGGCTCGGCTGGGTGTCTCGAAGACGCTCACGATCACGTCGACCTACGACCACCGCGTGATCCAGGGAGCCGAGTCCGGGCAGTTCCTGTCCTACATCCAGGAGCTCTTGCTCGGCGCCGACCGCTTCTACGACGAGGTCTTCGCGTCGCTGAAGATTCCTTACGAGCCCGTCAGGTGGTCGAGCGACCGCGCCGCGATGCCCGGCGAGGACACCGACCTGGAGAAACAGTCGCGTGTCATCCAGCTCATCAACATGTACCGCGTGCGGGGACATCTCCTCGCGGATCTCAACCCGGTCACCTGGGAGGTCCTCAGTCACCCCGAACTGGATCTGTCGTATTACGGGCTCACGGTATGGGATCTCGATCGCGAGTTCCTCACCGACGGCGTCCCCGGCCCCCGCAGACAACCACTCCGCAAGATCCTCGACACCCTTCGGGATTCCTACGCGCGGACGATCGGCGTCGAGTACATGCATATCCAAGCGCCCGACGAGAAGCGGTGGATCCAAGAGCGAGTCGAAGGAACTTCCGGCGACGAGCTGGCGGTGGACGACAAGAAGTGGATCCTCGATCGGTTGAACGCGGCCGAAGGGTTCGAACGTTTCCTTCATTCCAAGTGGACGGGCCACAAACGGTTCTCAATCGAAGGCGCGGACTCGCTCATTCCGATGCTCGATGCTCTTTTGGAGCTCGCCGCCGACAACGGCATGATCGAGGCGGTCATGGGGATGGCTCACCGCGGCCGGCTTAACGTCCTCGCCAACGTCGTCGGCAAGCCACTGAGCGAAATCTTCAGGGAGTTCGAGGGGGACATCGATCCCGACACGGTGCAGGGATCGGGCGATGTGAAGTACCACCTCGGCATCACGGGGAGCTACACGTCGCGGGAAGACAACTGCATCGCAGTGGTTCTCGCATCGAACCCATCGCATCTCGAGGCCGTGGATCCCGTCGTCGAGGGCATGGCGCGGGCGAAGCAAGACCTCCTCGGCGTGGATGAGCGCGACAAAGTGTTGCCGATCCTTCTGCACGGTGACGCGGCGTTCGCCGGACAAGGTGTCGTCGCAGAGACGTTCAACCTCTCGCAGTTGCAGGGGTACCGCACCGGCGGGACGGTCCACGTCGTGGTGAACAACAACATCGGGTTCACGACGACACCGACCTCCGGCCGCTCCAGCACTTACGCGACCGACATGGCGAAGATCGTCCAGGCGCCGATCTTCCACGTCAACGGCGACGATCCCGAAGCGTGTGTTCGGGTCATGAGATTGGCGTTCGCGTATCGCCAAGCGTTCGGCAAGGACGTCATCGTCGATCTCGTGTGCTACCGGCGCTACGGCCATAACGAAGCCGACGAGCCGTCGTTCACGCAGCCGCTGATGTACTCGCGGATCGACGAGAGACGAACGACGAGGAAGCTCTACGCGGAGCAGCTGCTGAACAGGGGCGACCTCACCGTCGACGAAGCCGAGAAGGTCTTCGACGATTTCCGCGCGCGACTGCAGGCGGCGTTCGAGGAAACCCGGAACTCGGGCAAGGAGGAGGAACCGGTGCGCGCGGCGGCACCTCCTGCTCCGACCGGGGTCCTTCCGCCCGTCGAGACGGGCGTCGACCGCGACCGTCTCGAGCACATCCACAACGTCGTGACGTCGTTCCCACAAGGCTTCGAACCGCATCCGAAACTGAAGAAGATGATCGAGCGTCGCAAAGACATGCTCGCCAAGGACGCGATCGACTGGGCGGCGGGCGAAGCACTCGCGTTCGGGTCGTTGATGATGGAGGGATTCACGGTCCGGCTCGCGGGCCAGGACACCCGACGAGGCACGTTCAGCCAACGCCACGCGGTGCTCGTCGATTATCAGACCGGCGACGAATACATCCCGTTGGCGAACGTGCGTGACGATCAGGCGCCATTCCGGGTCTTCGACAGCTCGCTTTCCGAATTCGCAGCGCTCGGGTTCGAGTACGGCTATTCGGTAGCGAACGGCGATGCGCTCGTCTGCTGGGAAGCGCAGTTCGGCGACTTCATCAACGAAGCGCAAGTGATCGTCGACCAGTTCATCGTGGCCGGCGAAGACAAGTGGGGCCAGGAGAGCGGCGTGGTTCTCCTACTGCCGCACGGGTATGAAGGCCAGGGGCCGGAACATTCGAGCGCACGCCTCGAACGATTCCTGACGCTCGCGGCGGAAGATTCCATCCAAGTGGTTCAGCCGACAACGGCGGCGCAGTACTTCCACGTCCTGCGGCGCCAGATGTTGCGTTCGGTGCGCAAGCCGTTGATCGTCATGACGCCGAAGTGGTTGCTCCGCCTGCCGGAAGCTCGCAGTGCGGCGATCGAGTTCGAGCGCGGCCACTTCGTCGAAACGATCGACGACCCCGAAGCGATCAAGCGCCCGGAGCCGACTGAATTGATCCTCCTGTGCACCGGCAAGATCTATTACCAGCTGAAGGAGCGCCGGGACGAGACGAACGCGCCGGCCGCGATCGTCCGGCTCGAGCAGCCCTATCCGTTCCCGCACGATCAACTGGCCGAGATATTCGCGCGGTACCCGCAAACGAAGGCGATCAGATGGGTACAAGACGAGCCGGAGAACATGGGGGCGTGGCCGTTCGTGCAAGCGAGGCTCCGCGGTGCGCTGCCGGGCGACCTCGAGCTAGAGGTTGTTGCGCGCCCCGAGAGCGCGAGTCCCGCCACCGGAAGCGCGACCGTCCACGACCAAGAACAACAAGAACTACTCCACAAAGCTTTTCTGTCACCGACCGGTTAGGGGCGGCCGATGGGGAGGCCCTTCTCACGTGCTCCGGCGATCGTGTCGGCGAGGGTGTCGAGGACATCGTGTTCCGGTTCCCAGCGGAGCTTCTCGCGTGCCTTCGTGCAATCCATCAGGACCGGAACCCTGATCGCGGTGATCCACGCCGCACGACTCGGCAACAACGGGAGCCGGGAAACGATGTTGGCCGTCATGTCGACCGTGACCTCCGGAACCGGCATCGCGTACCACCCGAGTGCACGTGCTAGATCCGTCAACGTCACCTCACCTTCCGCGGCGAGGTTATAGACGCCGGGCTCTCCGTCACCGACGACCGCCGAAACGAGCGCGCGAGCCACATCTCGCGCATGGACCAACTGGAACGGCGTCCCGGGATCGGGGATGACCGGCCTGAGGAGTGGGATCGAGCCCATCAGAGCACGCACGGGGGCCGGGATCTTCTCGCCCAACTGGACGTAGGGGATGTTCTCGATCAATTCTGTCGCTTCCGCGCCGGCCACGATGCAAGGTCTGAAGACGTAGACGTCGGTCGCTCGCGCCGTTCGCCCGAGGTTCTCGAGCATCTTCTCCACTTCCGCCTTCTGCGCGGAGTAGTAGTGCTCGTCGGTCCCGCGCGGCGGCACCGTCTCATCGAGGACGTCGGGGTTGTCGTCGTGGAAGCCGTAGGCCGCGACCGACGATGTGTAAACGAGCCGTCGTACACCCGCGTTGAAAGAAGCTTCGAAGACGTTGCGGGACCCGTCGAGATTCACCTCGCGAGCTTCGTTCGCCTGGCCGAGGATGATGAACGCCAGGTGCACGACCACGTCGGCGTCGGCGACGAGTCGTTCCACGGAGCCGCGATCGAGGATGTCGCCCTGGCGATACTCGACCTTCGACCATCCTGCATCGGCGGGGTCGAACGGGCGGCGCGCCATCCCCACGATCCTCTCGATGCGCGGATCACGGTCGAGATGCGTCACCAGTGCCTTCCCGATCGCTCCGGTCGGGCCGGTCACGGCCACCCGCAGACGTCTCGACGTTCCATTCCCCGACATCCTCCGAACGTAGCATCGGGCAGTGGTCGACCTAGAAGAACTGTGCGCGGACCTCGCCGCCGAACATCAGGCGCTAGACGACGTGCTCGGCGATCTGCGTGACGACCAGTGGGACGCGCCGACACCTGCACCCGGATGGTCGGTGCGGGACCAGATCAGTCACCTCGCCTTCTTCGACGAGCAGGCTCAGATCGCGACGGCCGATCCTGCCGCGTTTGCTGCCGCGCTCGGCCGCATCACCGATGTCGATGCATTCATGAACGAACCGCTCGAACGAGGCAGGGCGATGACGACTCGCCAGGTTCACGAGTGGTGGTCCCGAGCGCGCGGTCGCATGCTGGCCGCGTTCGAGAGAGCGGATCCGGCCACGAGGATCCCGTGGTTCGGCCCGGCGATGAGCCCGGCGTCGTTCATCAGTGCGCGGCTCATGGAGACATGGGCGCACGGGCAGGACATCATCGACTCGCTGGCGATCGACCGCGCCGCGACGGGACGTCTTCGCCACATCGCGCATGTCGGCGTACTTGCTCGACGAAATAGCTACGCGGCGCACGGACGACCGGTTCCCGACGGGGATGTACGTGTAGAGCTCGAGGCTCCCGGTGGTGAGAAGTGGCGGTGGAACGAAGCGGCGAGCGACAGCGTGCGCGGTGACGCCGTGGACTTCTGTCTCGTCGTTACGCAGCGACGTCACGTCGACGACACCGATCTCGTCGTCGATGGAGAACTTGCGCGGGAATGGATGTCGATCGCGCAGGCCTTCGCCGGCCCACCCGGAGAAGGCCGGAGGCCCGGCCAGTTCCCGAAGGTGCGAACCTGATGTCGCAACCCGGGCACTGGATCGCGTTCGGCATCGGCGTGTTCTTGGTCCTCGCCACGACGAGCAGCCTGATCCGGACGCTCGTCGTCCCACGGGCGTACGTATCCCGACTGTCCGTGACTGCCGCCCGACGATTCGTTCGCCACACGTTCATCTTCATCGCCGCGCGCCTCTCCAGTTACGAGGTCAAGGACAAGATCCTCGCGATATCGGCACCGGTTTCGTTGATCGTGCAGTTGATCGTGTGGCTGGCACTGTTCGGGCTGGGCTACGGCTTGATCCTCTGGGCCTTCATCGATGGAGCGTTCTTCGGTGCGTTGAGGGAAGCGGGCTCCTCGTTGTTCACACTGGGTTTCGCATCGACCATCACTGGAAGCGCGACGGTCGTCAATTTCTTTGCGGCGTTCACGGGATTGATCGTGATCGCGTTGCAGATCGCATACCTCCCGACGATCTACGCCGCGTTCAACCGACGCGAAACGCTCGTGACCATGTTGCAGAGTCGTGCCGGTGCGCCGGCGTGGGGGCCGGAGATCCTCGCGCGACATCACCTGGTCGGTTTGATCGGCAATCTTCCCGATTTCTACGCCGAGTGGGAGCGGTGGGCGGCCGAGGTCGCAGAGAGCCACACGACTTATCCGATACTCATCACGTTCCGATCGCCGCATCCGCTGAGGTCGTGGGTTCTGGGGCTCCTCGCGGTGATGGACTCTGCGGCGCTTTACCTAGCTCTGTCCCCGAAGAGCGCGCCGACCGAGGCGCGGCTCTGTCTGCGTATGGGATTCACCGCGCTCCGTTACATCGCCGACGTTGTTCGCATCCCTTACGACGCGGACCCATTTCCCGACGACCCGATAAAACTTCCCTACGACGACTACCTCCGCGGTATCGAGCGCCTCCGCGAGGTCGACTTTCCGATGGAGCGAACGCCCGACCAAGCATGGCCGCATTTCCGCGGCTGGCGCGTCAACTACGAAGACATCTGCTACCAACTCATGGACGCGATCGTGGCCCCGCCCGGTCCGTGGTCGGGGGAGCGAGCGAGGCTGCAAGGAGTGACGATCATCCCGCAACGACCCGCGGACCGAACCCCCGGCGATCCGCATGATGCACAGCCACCGAAGGCAGCGGGGTTTGGGTGGCGGTGGCGCGCGTGATCGATCGTGACACTGCCATCGCGTCGGTCATCGACCGCGGGAACGAGTGGCAGGCGTGGCGTGGGGCGCGCCTCGACGGGAATCCGTCGGCCGAGCTGCCCAGCATCCCGAGCCAGGACGCCGAAGGCGGCTTCGTGGGCTCCTCCGGGCGAGTCTCACCCGGCGCCACGGGTGAGGGGCTCTGTCACCTCGCGATCATCGATCTTGCGGAGTCCGGGGCGGTAGCTATCGCGGGGGACTGGCTCGAAGAAGCGAGGACGCCGGCGCAAGCGTGGCTGGATGCGCCCGACGACGTTCCGGGGGAGATCAGCGAGGCGGCCGCAGGCCGTGTATGGGCGACGGCGTCGGCCGCGTGCGCGTTGCTGGTTGCCGGACGCGACCCCGGCCCGAGAGCGCTCACGCTCGTGCGCAGTGAAGCCGATTCCGAGGGCCGGTTCACGGGCGGTGCGTATCCGACGTTCGCCGCGGCCGCGGCCTACTGGAAAGCCGAAGGCCCCCAGACCGAGACCGCGGAGTGGGCGCTGCGATGGGCGCGGGAGTGGGCCGACGACTGGTGGGGGCCGTGGGA
>JAHWJK010000061.1 GCA_019348445.1 Actinomycetota bacterium
GGACCGAGAACACCTTCAACTCGGCCTACTACACGACCTTCGTCCTAGACAACCTGCCGTAACCCGCAACTGCTCATCTCAGGGCAGGTGCCCGTTCATAGCGACATTCGCCAGCGGGCAGCGGTCCGTGTGGTCTCAGTGGTCAGTGTGGTCCGAGCGGACCGCATCGACCGTATCGACCGCTCCTACCGCATCGACCACTCGGTTCGAGGTATGGAATACGGGTTCGTCGGAACCTTCGCGTCACTCGCGTCGTCATCTTCTTTCTGGGATGAACCGGCTATAGGACTCGATGTTTACAAGAGGGGAAGCGAAAAGGTCCCGCTCGCGGCGGGACCTTCTCTATTTCTTCGGCTCGAAGAGCGTGCGGGCCGGGGGAGTTCCACACGAGCTCCGAACCTTGTGGCTCAACGGTAGGGGCGGCGCGTTACGCATACGTGAAGTTGGAGTTAGGGCCGCGTAAAACTCTCTTGATCTTTCTGAGCGCGGCCCCCGTCACCGCTGCAAAATGAGAAAGAACGGTTAGGGGGCGAATTTGTAGCCGAGGCCTCGGACCGTGAGGAGGTGGGCCGGGCGGCGGGGGTCGACCTCGCACTTGGCCCGCAATCGCTTGATGTGCACGTCGAGCGTCCGAGTGTCGCCGAAGTAGTCGGTGCCCCACACCTGATCCATCAACGTCTCCCGGGGCAGGACGCGGCCCGCATTCCGCATGAGCAGCTCGAGCACGTCGAATTCCTTGCGCGTCAGGTGAACCGGCTCCCCGCGGACCGTGACTTCGACCCGATCGGTGTCGAGCCGGATGTCGCCGCCCTCCAGGACGTCGGTGCTCTCGAGCGGTGACCTCCCCCGGCGCAGCACCGCTTTGACGCGGGCCATCAGTTCCCGGGTGCTGAACGGCTTGGTCACGTAATCGTCGGCGCCGAGCTCGAGCCCGACTACGCGGTCCACCTCGTCGCCCTTCGCCGTCAGCATGATCACCGGCACCGGCGATGTCTTGCGGATCGAACGGCACACGTCCTCGCCGCTCATAGACGGAAGCATGAGGTCGAGCACGACGAGGTCGGCCCCCCCGGTCTCGAAGGTCTCGAGCCCCTTCGCGCCGTCTTGAACCCAGGTGACGTCGTACCCCTCACGTGCCAGCTGGTATTCGAGCGCGCTCCCGATGCCCTCTTCGTCTTCGATGACGAGGATCTTCGTCATCGATCGGTGCCGTTGAGCAATGGAAGTCGCACCTTGAACGTCGAGCCTTCGCCGAGTTCGCTCCGCAACGACACGTGACCTCCGTGCATCTCGGTGACGTGCTTGACGATCGATAGACCGAGCCCGGTGCCTCCGCTTCCCCGGGACCGGTCGTCGTCGACGCGGAAGAACCTCTCGAAGACGCGGGATTGCGCGTTGAGTGGGATCCCGGCCCCCGTGTCCTCTACCTCCAAGATCGCGTCGCCGCCGTCTCGCGCCACCACGACGTTCACGTTCCCATCGGGAGGCGTGTAGCGGATCGCGTTGTCGATGAGGTTGCGAACGAGGAGCCCGATCTGCTGCTCGTCGCCTCTTATGAACACGTCGCGCCGGACGTCGACCTCTAGCTTGATCGCTTGATCTTCCGCGAGCCGCCTGAGGCCCTCAGCCTCCTTCTCTGCAACGGCGCCGATGTCGACGGACGCGTCCGAGAAATGAGAAGGATCCTCGAGCCGCGACAGGTCCAGCAGGTCCTGGATCAGCCGTGACAACCTCTCGGATTCGATCAACAGCTTGCGTGCGAAACGTTTGGCAGCGTCGGGGTCGTCATCAATCGCCTGGTTGACGGTCTCGGCTAGCGCTTGGATGCCTGCGACCGGCGTCTTCAGTTCGTGAGATGCGTTGACGACGAATTGCCGCCGGACCTGATGCGCTTGGACCTCTTCGGTCACATCGGCGAGAAAGATCGTGATCTCGTCGCCGTCTTCGACCGCGCGTGCTCTCACGCGGCGACGTTCCGGCCATAGGTTGACTTCCGTCTCGGCAGGCTCGCCGGTATTCAACGCACGGCGCGCGATCGAGAGCAGCTCGTCGGATTCGAGACGGACCGGCAGGGTGGTCTCCGGCAGACGGAGGAGCCGTCGCGCCGCCGCGTTCGCAGTGATGGGGCCGAGCGACGCACTGAGTACGACGACGCCGAGATCCATCCGTTCGAGAGGAGCGGCGGGGTCGCGGTCGACGCGGCGACTAGGGATGCGGTCGGGTTCGACGGGTCTATCGCGCCGTTGTCTGACGAGCAGGACGACGGTCGAGATGGCAAGGGCCAAACACGCGGTGGCGAGGAGCCAGTTGATCATCCGTTGGTCCGACTCTAGCCGCCTTGCAGCCGTAGTTCCGGGTGCGACGCATCGGTGAACTCACGGAAGACGCCCGTGACCAGGAAGTATGTCTGCTCGCCGATGTCCACGGCGTGATCACCGAACCGTTCGAGATATCTCGCGACGAGGATGAGGTTGACGGCCCACTCGAACGATTCCTCGTCTCCCGCATACCCCTTGAGGTCGTCCAGCATCCCTCGGTTCAAGCGGTTGAGGACGGCGTCGCGGTCGGGCAACTCTTCAGCCGTCTCGACGTCTCTCGCGGCGAATGCCTGCATCGCGGTTTGCAGCATCTCTGCCGCGCGCTCACCCATCTCGTGCAGCCGCCCGAGCATCGGTGACGACGTCGGATAAGGGTGGTCGTTCGTCACGAACTTGGCGATGTTGACGCACAGGTCGCCCATGCGCTCGACGTGCATGTTCGAGTGCAGGATCGCGCTCACGAGCCGCAGGTCTTTCGCTACGGGAGCTTGCAGAGCGAGAAGGTTCAGGATCCGCGTCTGCGTTGCGAGGTAGATGTCGTCGACGCGATCGTCCGCGGCGATGACCCCGATCGCTTCCGGCACGTCCCTTTCCCCGAGCGCATTCAAGACGCGGCTCAATTGTTGGTGGACGAGGCTCCCCTGCGCTATCAGAGAGTTCTCGGCCGTCATCAGCTCTTCTTCGAAGTTGATCCTCACCATCGCCATCTCCTATCCGAACCGGCCGGTGATGTAGTCCTCGGTGCGGCGATCGTTGGGAGCCGTGAAGATCTGCTCGGTGGTGTCGTACTCGACGAGCACTCCGCGCGGCGACCTATCCGTCTCGGCCGAACCCTCCACACTGAAGAACGCGGTGAGATCCGAGACCCGAGCTGCCTGCTGCATGTTGTGCGTGACGATGACGATCGTGTAGTCGGCCTTGAGCTCGTGCATCAGGTCTTCGATCTTCGTCGTCGCGATCGGGTCCAGAGCCGAGCACGGCTCATCCATCAACAGGACGTCGGGATTGGTCGCCAGAGCACGCGCGATGCACAGCCGCTGTTGCTGGCCACCCGAGAGAGCCGACGCCGGGTCCTTGATCTTCCTCTTGACCTCGTCCCACAAGGCCGCGTCTTGCAGCGCTTTCTCGACTCGATCGTCGAGATGGTCGGTCATCCGATTGACCCGAAGCCCGAACGCGACGTTGTCGTAGATCGACTTCGGGAACGGATTCGGTTGTTGGAACACCATGCCGATACGCCGGCGGACCTCTACGGCGTCGACATCTTCGGCATAGAGGTCTTCACCTCTGTAGAAGATCTTGCCCCCAACGTGTGCGCCCGCCACGAGATCGTTCATCCGGTTGAAGCACCGGATGAAGGTTGACTTCCCGCAGCCGCTGGGCCCGATGACCGCGGTGATCTTCTTATCGAAGATGTCGAGCGACACGTTTTCGATGGCGGGGGTCGCGCCGTAGGACGCGGTGAGGTCCCGAACCTCGAACACCGACGTCTCGTGTTCATTCACGAGGTCTTCGAGGTCGGGAGCCAGAACGTTGGGACGTTGCGTCATGACATTCATCTCGTCTTCCTGTCGTAGCGGTTGCGGATGAGGATGGCGATCGAATTCATCGTCAGCAGGACGCCGAGCAGCACGAGGATCGCGGCGGCGGCCAACGCTTGGAACTCGGGTTGCGGCCTGCGCACCCAGTCGAAGATCTGGACCGGCAGCGCGCTGTAGGCATCGAGGAGGTTGTCGGGCGTGAACGCGACGAACGCGGCAGCACCGGCGACCAACAACGGCGCCGTCTCGCCGATCGCACGCGATAGACCGAGGATCGTGCCGGTCATGATGCCGGGCACTGCCGACGGCAATACCGTCTTGTAGACGGCTTCGAGCTTCGTGGCTCCGAGCGCCATCGCACCGAGCCGGTGCGAACGCGGCACCGCGCGGAGCGCCTCGCGGCTGCTGATGATGATCACCGGCAGGACGAGCAATGTGAGCGTCAACGCTCCGGTCAGCAAGCTGCGTCCCATCTCGAGAGCGCGATAGAAGACCGCCAACCCGAGCAATCCGTAGATGATGGACGGCACGGCGGCGAGGTTCGCGATGTTCGTTTCGATCACAGACGTGATGCGGTTCTTCGGCGCGAACTCCTCCAGGTAGATCGCGGCCCCCACCCCGACGGGGAAGGAGAACAACGTCACCAACCCCATCAGCCACAGCGTGCCGACGAGTGGGGGCCAGATCCCGGCTCTCTCGGGGATCCGGGATGCGAAGTTCCGCAGGAAAGGCACGTCGATCTGACCGGCTCCCGAACGTGCGACGGTCACGAGCAGCACGACGAGTGCAAGCAGCCCCACGAGCGTCGCACCGACGAGGAACACCGCGACGACGCGTTCGCTTAGCTGTTCGCGCACGTTGCTGTGACGCCGAAGAGACGTCGCAACGGTTGCCATCAGTACGCCTCCCGGAATCGTTTGACGAAGCGGATGCTCACGTAATTGAGCGCGAGCGTGATCAGGAACAACGTGCTGCCGAGTGCGAAGATCGAGCCGTACTGGATCGACCCCGTTGATGCTTCCCCGCCCGCCACCTGAACGATGTACGCAGTCATCGTCTGAATGCTTTCGCAGGGATTGACGGCTATCTGCGGTGTTGCGCCGGCGGCGATGGCCACTGCCATGGTCTCGCCGACTGCGCGCGACATCCCCAAGAT
This sequence comes from Actinomycetota bacterium, assembly GCA_019348445.1. GTDB lineage: Bacteria > Actinomycetota > CADDZG01 > CADDZG01 > WHSQ01 > JAHWJK01. Next base: position 5,016 of record JAHWJK010000061.1, read on the forward strand.
GATCGCCGCCACGATCCCGGAGAGGGCCGCGGGGGCGACGACTCGTGCCGAAACCCGGAGCTTCGAAGCACCGAGACCGTACGCGCCGTGACGCAAAGACGTCGGGACAGAACGCATCGCATCTTCGGATAGCGATGCGACCGTCGGCAGGATGAAGAGGCCGACGACGATGGCGGCACTCGCCCAATTGAAGATGCCGCAACCGGGGTACACCGCGCGCAAGAGCGACGGCGTGACGAAGTTCAGCGCGAAGTAACCGAAGACGACGGTCGGAACGCCGGCCAGCACTTCGAGGATCGGCTTGATGACTTTCCTAACGCGGGGATTCGCATATTCGCTGAGATAGATCGCAGTCGCGACCCCGAGCGGACCGGCGACCAGCATCGCGCCGAGGCTGATGATCGCGGTCCCGAAGACGAGCTCGAGTACGCCGAAGTCGCCGGATTGGGGAGCCCAATCGGCGCTGAGGAAGAAGCTCGCGGGTTCTACATCTTTGAAGAACGAGATCGTGTCCGCGGCAAGTGCGTAGATGATCCCGCCCGTGACCATGACGCTGAGGCCGGCGCAGAGGAACAGCGCGACACGGACGAGTCGCTGAACGGGTCGCTTGCGCTGCGATCGAAGACCCGTCCGTGTCGCGGTTGCTTGCATCCGTTAGCTGGCCAAACCCTCGAGAGCCTGTTCGTTCTCCGCGGCAACGTCGTTCGGCGTTTCCACGTAACCCACCGCCGTGGCGTAATCGCCGGCGTTCTGAACCCAGAAGGTCACGAACTCCGACACGACCTCTTGGTCCATCGCGTCGTTCGCCACGTAGATGAACAGTGGCCGCGACAGCGGGTACTCGTTCGACTTGACGGTCTCCGCAGAGGGCGCGACGCAGCCGGAACTTCCGTCGTCGACCTCGAGAGCTTTGAGTGACTCCGCGTTCTCCTCGTAGTAGGCGAACCCGAAGTAGCCGATCGACCCCGGCTCTCCCTGAACGCCCTGTACGAGAACGTTGTCATCGGCCGACTGCGTCATGTCGTCCCGAGTCGCGGGTTCGTCTGCATCGGGGTCGGCGACCGTTTCCGCGAGGTAGTCGTAGGTACCCGAGTCGGGGTCGGGACCGAAGATCTTGAGCTCTTCGTCCGGCCACGACGGATCTACATCGCTCCACGTGGATACGTCACTTCCGGGTTCGTAGATCGCCTTCAACTGGTCGAACGTGATGCAATCGACCCAGTCCGTCTCCGGATTCGTGACGATCGCGAGACCGTCAACGGCAACTTGGAACTCCGTGTATTCGATGCCGGCTTCCTCGAGACACTCGACCTCGTCTTTTTCGATCGCCCGAGATGCGTTCGAGATCTGGGTGTCGCCGGCGCAGAAAGCTTCGAACCCGCCTCCCGTTCCGGCGAACCCGACGGAGACCTGGGCGTCGGGGTTGGAGATCTGGAACTCTTCCGCAGCCGCTTGTGCGATCGGGAAGACGGTGCTGGATCCATCGATCGCGATGGAGCCGGAAATGCTCTGACCGCCGTCATCCCCCGAAGACGACGGATCCGTGTCGGCATTGCCGCACGCCGCCCCTAGCAGGGCGGTCAAGAGGAGCCCGGCGGCGACCCGTCGGGCTGTGGGGTTCCTCACTTCGATGTCTCCTCCTTCTGGTCGGACGTCCAACGACGTGGACGCTAGGAGGAGGACCTGTCGCCGACGGAACCCCCATGTGAACGGCAGATGAATAGTTCCGAAAACTCCGCGTCACACAACAGGGCTGGAAGGTAGATTCGCCGCCGACACCGGCTTCAGAGGGAGGATCCGTGCCGCGCCTGAGATTGATTCCACGCGAGGAGTCGTTCTTCGATCTCTTCGAGTTGATGGCTCGCAAGGTCCAGGAGGGCGCCGACGCGTTGGTCGAACTACTCGGTGACTACGCGGATATCGACCGCAAAGCGGGACGCGTCCTCGACATCGAGCACGAAGGCGACGAAGTGACGCACGAAGTCATGCGTCGCCTGAATACGACGTTCATCACCCCGTTCGATCGAGAAGACATCCACCGGCTCGCGTCGAGCATGGACGACGTCCTCGATCACATCGAGGCCTCGGCCGAGTACCTCCAACTGCACCGGATCGAGGAACCGCTCCCGCAGATGAAATCGCTGGCAGACACGCTGGCCCTCGCCGCGAAGATCACTGCAGAGTCGATGCCGCACCTCCGCAAGATGAAGGGGATGGAGCACTACTGGGTCGAGATCAACCGCCTCGAGAACGAGGGTGACCGCTTCTATCGACGGACGATCGCCGAGCTGTTCTCGGGCGACTACAAGGCGATGGACGTCTTGAAGTACAAGGACATCATCGAAGAGATCGAGACGGCGATCGATCGTCTCGAAGACGTTGCGAACACGATCGAGGGCATCGTCCTCAAACAAGGCTGATGGAACTCTGGGTCGTTCTCGTAATCGCTTACCTGTTCGAGTTCGCTAACGGCTGGACCGATGCGCCGAATTCGATCGCGACGGTCGTTTCGACGAAGGTCATGCGCCCGCTTACTGCGGTCGCGATGGCGGCAGTCCTGAACCTGCTCGGCGCCCTTGCCGGTGAAGCGGTTGCCAAGACCGTCGCGAGCGGCATCGTCAACCCCGAGGTTGTAAGCCTGGACACGATCGCGGCAGCCGTGCTCGGAGCGACAGTCTGGGCTTTAGGAGCGCAGTACTTCGGCCTCCCGTCGTCGGAGTCGCATGCTCTCGTCGCCGGCTTGCTCGGTGCTGGTTACGCGGCGGGGGGGTTGGCGGGACTCGAGTGGGATGGCACGCGTAAAGCTCTCATCGGCTTGATCACATCTCCGGTCGGAGGCTTCTTCGGCGGTCTCCTCTTGATGGTCGTCATCTATTGGATATTCGCCAAAGTCAAACCGACACTCGTCCGGCGCATATTCGGGAAAGCTCAGATCGCTTCTGCTGGTTTCATGGGTTTCAGCCACGGGCTCAACGACGCGCAGAAGACGATGGGGATCATCACGCTCGCGATCCTCATCGACCGGGCCGGCGGTGACGCATCGGCCGTACCGGAAGAGTTCGGCGTCGAGACGTGGGTGAAGATCTCGGCTGCCGCCGTAATGGGGCTAGGGACGTTGGTCGGCGGATGGCGAGTCATCAGGACGATGGGGTTGCGGTTGACGAAGCTCGAACCGGTGAACGGTTTCGCCGCCGAGACGGCAGCAGCATCGGTGATCACGGGTGCCGGTGTGCTCGGAATCCCGGTCTCGACCACGCACGCGATCGGCTCCGCCATCATGGGCGTCGGCGCGACCGAGCGTCTGTCGGCGGTTCGGTGGGGAGTCGCCGGTCAGGTCGTCATGGCGTGGATCTTCACGTGGCCGTCGTGCATGATCCTGGGCTTCCTGCTCGAGAAGCTGTTCGCAAGGATCTATCCACCATTTGTGCTGGTGTCCGTAGTCGTACTGTCGGGGACCTTTCTTTACCTCGCGCTATCGCGGGATCGTCGTCAACGTGCGGACAGCGCCGTCTTAGCATCTGCATAGATGACCGAGGCCGAGCTCGAGAGACTGCGAACGCAGGCCAAAGAGGACCGGAAGCTACTCCAGAAGGCAGAACAGGTCCTCGCCGAGATCGACCGCGGCCCGGGCCTCAATGATGTGCAGGCAGACGTACTCGCCGCGATCCGCATCAGGCTGACGGGTAAGGAACGAGCGAAGCTCGAAGACCTCCTGACGGCGGCCGGTGATCTCGGGGGCGGGAAGAAGGATCTGGGCGACGTCCTATCAGGCCCCGAGAAAACCGGGACGACCGAGTGGCCCGCCGTCGAAGAGAAGAAGCGCGACTGGCCCGATCTCTAGGCGTTTACGCGTTCCCTTGATCGCGCAGGTATCGCTCTAGCTCGGCGGCAAGGGCATCGCCGGAGGGAAGGTCATCGGGATCGAGTTGTTCGCGCTCGTCCGATCGCTCCTCGAGCAGCTTGACGTACGCCTGCACGTCATCGTCCGCCGCGACGATCTCCGAGACCCTCTCCTCGTAGATCGAGGTGGCGCTGACCAAGTCGTCTATCTCGGCCCCCACCCCGATCAGATCCGTCGCTTTTTCGACGAGAGCGAGTGCCGCTTTGGGATTGGGCGACACCGCCAGGTAATGGGGGACGGCCGCCCACAAGCTCGCCGAAGGGATCCCTGCGGAACCGAACGCGTCGTGGAGGACGCCGACGATCCCGGTCGGACCCTCGTACCGCGATCGCACGAGGTTCAGTCGCTGGATCAGTTCGCGGTCGACCGCGGTTCCGGTGATGTGCACGGGGCGCGAGTGAGGTACGTCTGCAAGCAGCGCACCGAACGTGATGACGAGATGGACGTTGTGGCGCTTGGCCACGTCCACCACGAGGTTGCTGAAGGTCTTCCACCTGATGTTCGGCTCCGTTCCGACGAGTAGCAGGACGTCTCGTTCGGCTCCGGGCAACACCGCCGCGCTGAACTCGTTCGCCGGCCACGTGATCTGTCGCGTCTCACCGTCGACGAGTTCAACCTGCGGCCTGACCGCCTGGAAGTCGTAGAACTCCTCCGGATCTATCGACGCCACCTTCGTCGCGGACCACACCCGGGACAGATGGAGCGCAGCGAACGTCGCGGCGTCTCCGGCATCGTTCCACCCGCGGAACGCAGCGATAAGGACGGGGTTGCGTAACCCGACGGTCGAGTGATGGGTGATCATCTCGTGGGGATCCACGAGGGCAGGCTACCTAGGACGAAGCGGCTAATTCGTTGCGGCTATCGATGTGCCGCTGCAACTTGCGC
>JAHWJK010000010.1 GCA_019348445.1 Actinomycetota bacterium
TAGAAATCGTCGTCGCGCGCTCAAGTCCGTGACGACGGTTGCCGAAGTATCAACACAGCACAGCACCACTAGCAGTACCTGCAAGCGACAAAGGCAAACCTGCGGCAACGCAGGGGCGCAAAGCCAGGGGCCCTACCGGGGTCGCCCAGCTACCGAACTGGGAGGTGGTCGGACGTGAGCGCTTCGAAGCGCATTTTCACCGGGATAGTCGCCGGTGTCGTCCTTTCCGCGTTTATCCCCGCCACTCAAGCGGGTGCCGCCTGCTACTCCAACAACAAGAAGGAGCGGCAGTTCGCCAGCAAGATCAACCTCGCCCGCCGAGCGACCGGCCGGGTGTCCCTGAAGCTCGACCCGCAGCTATCCAAGGCCGCGAAGGTCCACACCCGAGAGATGGTCAACAAGAACCTGCTGTACCACACGCCGACCGAGACCCTGAAGCGGCGCGTCACGAACTGGTACGAGCTCGGCGAGAACGTCGGCGTCGGCTCAACCGTCACGTCGCTCCACACGGCCTTCATGAACTCCACCGCCCACCGGGCGAACATCCTCTACTCCGGCTTCCGTTACGTCGGGATCGGAGCCGTGAAGGCGAACGGCCGCCTGTGGGTGACCGTGATCTTCGAGTCCCGAGCCGATCCGGGCAGCCGTCTCTGCTAACCCCCCACCCGTCACTGATTACTTAGACGGAACTGGAAACAGGGGCCTCGACTCCCAGCGAGGCCCCTGTTTCGCGTTCGAGCGACTACGCATTTCTGACGATGTTCGCGAGCCATTTGTGATTCATACGTAGCGGCCTACGTACTACGACGTATCGCGATGTCCGGTTTGGATATTTCTCTTACGTAGGCGCGCGTACGCAACGGACGTACGCAACCGACCTTACGTACGTCGCTCGATTTAACGGAGCACCCCATCACTTCACTGTGGTCTTAACGGCGAAGTGCGAGTGAAGGAAGGAACTCCGATGAAGTTGATTAAGCGGGCCCTCAAGGTTGCGATCGTCAGCTCCGTTTTCATTGCGACGGTTCCGTTCGGTGGCGTTGCCGCCGAAGCAGGAAGCAACTGCTTCACCCACAAGACTGAGGAGAAGGGCTTCTTCAACAAGCTCAACATCGAGCGCAAGCTCGGAGGACGCGTTCAGCTCCGCCTCGACCGTGAACTGTCGAAGGTTGCCCGCAAGCACACCCGCGAGATGACCGACAAGAATCTTCTGCACCACACTTCCGACGGACAGATGCGCAGTCGCGTGACGAACTGGCAGCTGCTCGGTGAGAACGTCGGCGTCGGTGGAACTGTCGAATCACTCCATGTCGCGTTCATGAACTCACCGGGTCACAAAGCCAACGTCATGCACCGCAGCTTCCGCCACGTTGGGATCGGCACTCGCTACGCACATGGTCGCCTCTGGGTGACGGTCGTCTTCGAAGCCGAGACGAACCCCGGTACGACCCTTCGGATGCCGAGCTGCTAGCAATCCACCTAGAGAAGAGGAAGGACCGATCAGATGAGCATCAGTCTCCGGTTCACCCCGGTGGAGAACTTGCTAGGGCTGCGGATCGATAACGAAAGTGATCACGGGACTGACGCCCCGGGCGTGATCGTCATCTTTGGGGAACAACGCGTGAGCATGGTAGGTACCACCGACACCGGGATCGACGACATCCCAGTCGAAGACGAAACCCCCGTTGCGATCGAGTTGAGCTGAACCTTCGTCGATCCGCTTTACCGTTCCGTCGGACTGGACCTTGCGGATACGGATCTGCACGTTCCGCCCGGTGTGGGCAGGAGTCACCTGGCCGAACAACGTGACGCGATCCGTCCCGGCCGGGTAGTGATAAGCGCCGGTCGTATCGGGGAACGCTCCCTCGGCCTGGAGAGTGACATCGGGCGCGACGCGAACTCTCACGCCGGACTCGCTCCCCCACGTTTCGCTGTCCCCGTCGTAGATCGCGACGAGCTTCAGATTCGCCTTCGGTTGGAGCGCGAACGCGAACGTCCCGTTGGGGGCCGTCGTGGCCGACGGCCCTTCGATCCACTGCTTGAGCCCTTCTTTCACGTACGTGCGGATCACGCGGGCCGGAAGGACGACACCATTAGCGTCGGTAAGGGTTCCCGTGATCGTGACACCGTCACCGTAAGAGATCCGCCTCGAAGAGGCGGTAACCCTGACCGACGTCGACGTTTTCCCCTCGCCCATGACGAGTGCCGTGTCGCGGCGTAACGCCGGCAGCTTCGAATAGAGATAGTTACCCGGACAACTCGTCGCATCGGCATCGCGATGCCCTGCGATCCACGGCAATGTCCGCGTCGCACCGGTCTCGGGGTTCCTATAGGTGTGGGTTCCGCGAGCGCGAAGGTCATGACGATCGACCTCCCACGCGAGAAACTCTGCCAACGCTCGCCGGGTCGCGGGCGACGGCTTCGCCGTCTCGAAGTTCCCCATCACACTGATCCCGACCGTCCCGGAGTTGTAACCATCCACATGAGCGCCCGAGACGACGCGGCCGTCCCTGCTCTCCGAGTCGTGGACCTCCCACGGGTTGTAGTCCCTTGCCCAGCGGCCCTCGAAGACGCGTCCGTCGTGCGAGACGACGAAGTTGTAGCCGATGTCGCACCATCCTTGGCGGACGACGTGGTACCAGTAGATCGCCCGCATCGTCGCCTTGGGGCGCGTGTCGAAGTTCGCCCCCGCGGTGTGGTGAACGAACAGTTGCTGAAGTGGGTAGAAGCGACGGCGGCAGCCGCCGGTGGTGCGCTTGAGCGACTCGTCTGCGCCCCACTGGGCTCTCGTAACGATCTTCGGCGTCCGCGCTTCCGCGTCCGCCGTCGCAGGAAGGTCTCGAGTAACGCGGGGGCCGTCGAGCGTATTCAGGTAATCGAGGGTCAAGTCTTCGATGGCCGTGAGATGTGGGGACTCGACGTTCCATTCGAGCTGCTCGGCACGAGGGACCGCCAGCACTCCCGTGTAGTGGTGGGTCGCGGTCTCGGCGTCGTGCGCAATCGGAGCTTCGTGCCACACCCCGTCGGGGTCCGTCCGATAGGTGATCGTGACGTCTTCGGGACCCGCCCACGAAAAGGCGATGTGGGTTGCCGGGAACGCCAGGCGCAGCGCACCCGCCGGGCGCCGAGCGGTGAGGTGAGCGTCGAGTCGAACCGTTTGCGCCATCGTCACCGGCGTCGAGATCGTCTGTGCGGGTGCGATCCACGCGGGCACGAGAACGGCAGCCAACGTCGCCACCACGGTCGCCAGCCGCACAACCACACGTCCCCCCGTCCCCATCGGCCGTACGCTAATGCAAACCGCGAATAAATGGCGAGGCCCGGGGAGCACTCTTATCGCAGTGTTATAAGAACTCCATGGCGGTCAAAGGGGACCCGGACGTCACTATCAAGATCCCCCGCCCCCTCTACGCACAGCTGAAGCAGGTCATCGGGGGCTCGGGTTTCCACTCGGTGACCGAGTTCATCGTCTACGTGCTGCGAGACCTCATGTCGCACCATGCCGAAGGCAAAGGGCTGCCGACGATGCCGACGTCCGGTCCGGGCGGCGAGGGCGATGTCGATCCGCTGTCGCCCGACGAGATCGAGGCGATCCGAAAGCGCCTGAGCTCGCTTGGCTACCTCTGAGGGCGGCGCTCCTATTCCCGTAGTAGATAGACTCCCTCCACTTATGGCGGGAGCGACGACCAACGGGCATCTGGTCGAGCTCGAGTCGGTCACGAAGCGCTTCGGCGACAACGTCGTCCTCGATGGCGTCGATCTCACAATCGACCGGGGGCAAGCCGTCGTCGTAGCCGGCCCCTCGGGCTCTGGGAAATCGACGATGCTTCGTTGCATCAACGGGCTGGAAACGATCGACGAGGGCGACGTTCGCTTCGACGGCACGTCGGTCGCGTCCGCGGGGAAGGGCATCTACGCGTTACGCGCCGAGATGGGGATGGTGTTCCAACAGTTCAACTTGTTCCCTCACAAGACCGTGCTCCAGAACATCACCCTGGGGCCGATGCAGGTGAAGGGTCTGTCCGAAGAAGATGCCAAGGCGCGTGCCACGAAGCTCCTCGAGCGTGTCGGCATCCCCGAGAAGGCGAAATCGTTCCCGGCCGACCTGTCCGGTGGACAGCAACAGCGGGTCGCGATCGCTCGAGCACTCGCCATGGAGCCGAAGCTCATGCTCTTCGACGAGCCGACGTCGGCCTTGGACCCGGAGATGATCAGGGAGGTCCTCGACGTGATGCGCGACCTCGCGCGTGAAGGGATGACGATGATCGTCGTCACACACGAGATGGGCTTCGCTCGCGAAGTGTGCGATCGCATCGTGTTCATCGACGACGGCAAGATCGTCGAGGACGCGCCACCCAACGAGTTCTTCACCCAAACCAAGAGCGACCGAGCGAAAGAGTTCGTAGACAAGATCATTCATCACTAGCATCGGTGAATGACGTGAGAAGAAAGGGGGACACAGTGAGCGAAACCGTTAACAGATGGCGGTGGCTCGTCGTACTGGTAGCCGTCTTCGCGTTGCTGGCAGCAGCATGCGGTGGCGAGGAGGAGCCCGACCCGGGGGCGGAGCCGGGTGGCGAAGACGCGGTCGAGGTCGAGGAGTTCCCGGCCGACACGACGATGGGCAAGATCCAGGAGAAGGGCGAGATCAAGGTCGGCGTCAAGTACGACGTCCCGCTGTTCGGTTTCAAGAACCCGCAGACCGGTGAGGTCGAAGGCTTCGACGTCGACATGGCGCAGCGGGTCGCGGACAAGCTGGGCGTGGATCTGAAGCTCGTAGAGGCGATCTCGGACAACCGGATCCCGTTCCTCGAGAGGGGGACGGTCGACGTGGTCTTCTCGACCATGACGATCACGACCGACCGCGACGCCGAGATCGACTTCTCGCGCCCGTACTACATCGCCCACGGGAGGATCCTCGTTCCCGGCGATTCCGAGATCCAGAGCATCAAGGACTTCACCTCCGACCACACGATCTGCACGGCCCTTGGTTCGACGTACGAGACCACCGTGATCCCGAAGCAGGCACCGGATGCGAAGCTCGTGACGCCGGACTCCTACTCCGAGTGCTTCACGCAGGTCCAGGGGGGCCAGGCCGACGCCCTGATCACCGACGACGTGATCCTGGCCGGCTTCCTCCAGCAGGACGACACGATGCAGATCGTCGGCGAAGACCTCACCACCGACCCGTACGGGGCGGGAGTCAAGAACAACGACAAGGAGATGGCGGACTTCGTCTCGAGCGTGATCGACGAGACGTTGGAGGACGGGACGTGGATGGAGCTCTACGAGAAGTGGATCGGCTCTTTCACGGGGCAGGAGCCCGAGGACCCGACCGACTGGACGCTCGAAGAGGCGCTCAAGGAGTACCCCTGCGTCGAGACCTGCTAGCTAGCTAACAACCACTACCTGACATGGGCGAATTCTGGGGAGTACTCGAGCGGTACTTCCCAGAATTCGTGTCGGGCTTCTTCGTAACTCTCCGTCTCGTCGGCATCTCGTTCGCGATCGCGATGTCGGTCGGCGTAGTCATCGCGGCGTTCCGCGTCACGCCGGCGAAGTGGGTCCAGCGGATCGGCGGGACCTACGTGGAGATCTTCCGCAACATCCCGCTGCTCGTGCTCCTGTTCATCCTTTTCTACGGGCTACCGAGCGAGGTGCAGTTCTCGCGCGTGACGGCCGGTGCGCTCGGCCTCGGCCTCTATACCGCCGCGTACGTCGGCGAAGCAGTGCGGTCGGGCGTGTTCGCGGTGGGGCAGGGTCAGATCGATGCGTCCTTGTCGCTGGGCTTCAGCTACCGCGACACACTGCGGCGCGTCGTCCTCCCGCAAGCAGTGCGTACCGTGATCCCTCCCCTTGGGAGCCTCTTCATCGCGATGACGAAGAACTCTGCGGTCATCGGTGGCGCGCTGCAGGTACAGGACCTCATGATGAAGGCGCGAGGCATCTCGGCCGACACCTTCCAGACGAACGAGGCGTTCTTCTGGGCGGCCGTCGGGTACCTCTTGATCACCGTGTCGTTGACCTTCGTCGTCCGGAACCTCGAGACGCGCCTGGCGATCCGGAGGTGACGGACTGAGCTACCTCGTCGGATGGGAGAACTGGAGCTGGCTGTTCCAGTGGTTGAACGCCAAATTCTTGTTGAACGCGTTCCTCGTCAACATCGAGATCGCGGCCATAGCGATGGTGCTGTCGCTGATCTTCGGACTGTTGCTCGCGCTCGGCCGCGTCTCCAAGAGCCGGGTGGTGAGCATCCCGTCGGGAGCGTGGGTCGACGTATGGCGCAACCTGCCCCTTCTCTTCATCCTGCTTTACCTGTCACTGTCGCTTCCCGAGACGTGGAACGCGCGCTACGAGAACCTGGTCCCGGCGTTCATGCCCGAAGCGTTCCAGTCGGGCCGCGTCCTCGCCGGAGTCATGGGACTCACGCTCTACAACTCCGCCGTGATCGCGGAGGTCATGCGAGCAGGCATCCAGTCGTTGGAACGGGGGCAAGGCGAGGCAGCCGCCGCGCTGGGGCTTCCTTACTGGAAGTCGATGAGGCTGGTCATCCTTCCGCAGGGCCTGCGCCGCATGGTGCCGGCGACGGTGTCGCAGCTCATCACGTTGATGAAGGACACGACACTGGTCAGCATCATCGCGATCCAAGAGATCATGCGGCATGGGCGCATCCTGTCGAGTTGCTTCACGTGCGACCCGCAACCGCCGTTGCTTCAGGTCTTCCTGGTGGTAGGCGCGATGTTCATCGTCGTGAACCTGACTCTGTCGCGCGTGTCCCGTCGCCTCGAGATCCGGCAACGGGAACGCACCGGGACCGAGGTCCAGGCAGTGACCGGTCTCGAGGATCAGGTCGCGGCGAAAGCCGACGTCACCTGAGCCTTGGCATGAAGCGCGTCTAGATCACGGGTAGCGGTAGATGTTGCCCGGGTTGTAGCGCCACTCGAAGATCTGTTGGGCGAACAGCTTCCCGTTCCTCTTTTCGACCCCGACCCCCATGTGCCTCCACCGGCCCAAGATGTTCGACCGATGAGTCGAGGAGCTCATGAACGCCTTGAACAGCTTCCTGCACGCACCGGCGGCACCACTGTTCTGCCCGAGCGATTTCCAACGCGTGATCTCGTTCTGCATGTTGCTGTCGTGGAACACGGAGTAGTTCGCGGCCATCGACTTCGCGTGCCTACGGGCAACGACCCCCACCTGCTTGTCCCACTCGAGGCGTCGCAGGCCGTTGCGGGCGCGGGCCCTGTTGATCTTTTGCATCAGGCATTTCTCGCTCGGCTTGAATCGCCACCGACCACCGCTACCGCCGTCCAGCGCGTTGCCGGATGACTCGATCGCGCCGACGCCGTTGATAGACAACACCATGAGAAGACACGCGAGCAGTGAGAGCGCTCGCGCACGTGCGCGCGCAGACATAGCTCGGCAACACCCCTTCGTTTTCCCGCGACGGATATCGAACTTGGGGAAGTTCGGCTTCCTAGGTAACAAGCCACGCGCGCGATGTCAAACAACTAAATAGATTTCTAACTCGATGCATTCGTGCAACAACATTGAGTGCATTCACGAATGCGCTTCTAGAAGAAAATCGGAAACGAATCGCCCTTTTATTTCCTGCCAGAGCAGAGCGCGATAACCTCGCCCGCATGGCAAAAGACTCGTCATTCGACGTCGTATCGGAAGTAGATCTGCAAGAGGTTCGGAATGCAGTGGACCAAGCGAGCCGCGAGATCTCGCAACGCTTCGACTTCAAAGACACCGGCTCGGCCATCGACCTCGCCGACGAGGGCGGAAAGCCGACCATCACCATCAAGTCGAACACCGACCAGAAGGTGAAGGACTGCTTGAAAGTCTTGGAGGAGAAGTTCGTCAAGCGGAAGATCTCGCTGAAGGCCCTACAACGCGGTGACATCCAACCGGCCGCAGGCGGAACCGCCCGTCAACAGATCACGATCAACCAGGGCATCTCTACCGACAAAGCGAAAGAGATCGTGAAGACGATCAAGGACATGAAGGTCAAGGCACAAGCCGCGGTGCAGGGAGATCAGGTGCGGGTAAGCGCGAAGTCCAGGGACACGCTCCAAGACGTGATCGCTGCGCTGAAGGAGAAGGACTTCGGGATCCCCCTGCAGTTCACGAACTACCGGTAACGCAAAAAGGCCCCTCACGAAGAGGGGCCTTTTTTACGTCCGATTCGATTACGGCAGGTTGGAGAACGTGACGTCGAGGGTTCCCTCGGTGCCTTGTCCGGGGATGCATCCACCCGTCACCCGGTCCGCGGTCTTCGTGGCCGGAGAGACCCAGAAGATCAGCTGGACTCCACCGTCGACCTTGATCGGCTCGTCGGTCTCGCCGCAGAAGGTGCCGTAGAGGGTCTCACTCCTCATGTCACCGTCGAGGTCGGCCTGGATCGTGATCAAAACTGGCTGGCCCGTGGCGTCGGTGACCTTCGCCGAAACGTAGGTCTCCTTCGCACCGTTCGGGATGGTCATGCAACCGATCCCGTCGGTCTGGGTGCAGCTTCCGACGATGGTCGCAGGGGCCGCGTAGGTGCCCTGCACTTCCCGCGTCTTCTTCTTCTTCTTACCGGCTTCGGCGGCGGGCGCCCCGAAAGCGCCGAGTACGAGTACTGCAGAAAGTACAACGGTGATGATCTTGCGCATGTCCCTGTCCCCCTTCGGCTTATGGCCTACATGACAGGAGTTGGACACCCGCAGCCATTCCCCTGCCCGCGACTTAGTGGGCACTAAATCCGCAAAGGAAAAGGCCCCTCACGAAGAGGGGCCCTTTTTAGAATGCGGTTGGCTATTTCGAGAACGTCGCCTTGACGGTGCCGCTGGTGGCGGTGCCGACGGGGCAAGTGGTGCTCGGGATGGCCCAGACGAAGACGTTGATCGTCATCCCCCCGTCGATCGGCATGGGCTCCTCGGTCTCGCCGCAGATGTCGAAACCGGTCTCGGAGATCCCGTCGCCATCGCTGTCCCAGCTGACGGATGCCGGCACGGGGAGTCCAGTTTCGTCGGTGATCTTGACGGTCATGAACTTCTCGGTCGCCGCGGTGCCGAACTGCGGGATACCGATACCGAGGCCACCGATGTCGGACGACCCGATGGACGGGTTGTCGTAAGTCGCGGACGCCGTACGCGGCTTGGCCTTCTTCTTCTTCTTGCCTGCGTCGGCGGCAGGCGCACCGAACGCGCCGAGCACGAGCGCTGCAGAAAGTGCAACCGTGATGATCTTGCGCATATCCCTGTCCCCCTCGGGCTTTATGGCTACATGACAGGGGTTGGACGCCCGGCGGCACTCTCCTGCCCCCTATGTGCTGGACGAAAGTCGGGGTTACGGCAGAGCAAGCCCAAGAAGCTGTTCGAGCTCGACGATCGTTTGCGCAGGTGAGCGGTGCAGCACCGTCGTCATGCCCTCGGCCAGGGCGGCTTTCAGGTGCCCCGGATGGTCGTCCACGAAGACGCACCGGCTCGCCTCGACCCCCAGCTTGTCGACGGTGAATCGGAAGATCTCGGGGTGGGGCTTGCGCATACCGACCTCCGCGGAGATCACCACGACGTCGAAGAGCTCCTCGAATCGCTCCCGCGGATAGCCGGTAAGGCCCCACGAGTTAGACAGCAACGCCGTCTTGTATCCGGCGCGGCGGGTCGTGAGGACGGCATCGAGCATCCCCTCCTCGAGACGAACGCCTCCGAACATCCGCGCCACGAAGCGCTCGGGGTCGATCTCCTTGCCCGTCTCCAGCGCGAGCCGCTGCGCGAACTGGATGGAGAACTCCTCTTCCGGCATCGCGCCGGTCTCGAAGGGGGTGACGAGGTCATCGTCACCTTCGATGTAGGCGCGCAACGCGACCCGAGCGAGGTCCTGCAACTCGATGCCTTCCTCGTTCGCGAAGACCTGCATCGAATCCTGGATCGATGTGGTCAGTACGCCGCCGTAGTCCGTGATGAGCGCGTCGAAACGCGTGGCTTCAGTCGTCAGCGGCGTGCCGCTCCAGCGTGAAATACCCGATCGCGCTCCACGAGCCCTGGCGCCTGAACAGGATCTTCCCGAGATACAACCCGTCGTCGATCTGAACGAGCTCGTCGAGGATCCGCCTAACGAGATGGGGGTTCGCGTCGAAGTCGTAGTCGATCTTCAAGACGTCGACGCCGGGATCTAGCTCGCCGGGGGCGACGCGAGTGCGGAACGGGAACGCCTCGATCCGATCCGCCAATTCCCGTTCGGGCGCGTAGTTCGGCCACAGAATGCGCATCGCTCCGCGCGCGGCCGGTTTCAGAACGTTCACGCCTCGCATCTCGTTCGCATCGAAACTCTTGCCGAGCCACGGCATCCACATCCGCGCGATGCGAAGGGCGAACGGATCGAGAAGGCCCGATATCGAAGCTGTTACGAGGTGGCCGCGGAACATCCCGTTCGGGAGTGGGTCCGGCGTCCGGCCCGTTCGGAACATGTCGCCGAGCTCGGCCACCGCGTACGCACGAGCAGCGTCGGGCCGCAGACGGTCTTCTATCTCGCGCAGATGTTGCCTAGCGCCTGTTCTGTCGTCGACGGCCACGATCGCAGGCTAACGCGCAGCTCGTCTCAGCCGGTTCGGCCTATGATGCCGCCGACCCACCGACCAAGGCCGAAGGGGGCCGCATGGCCGACGACGTCACTGCGTACGTCCTCATACAAACGGTAGTTAGCGCCGCTCAGGTGGCGAACGAGATAAAGGCGATCGACGGAGTCGTGTCGGCCGACGACGTGTCGGGGCCATACGACGTGATCGCGCGGGTATCGGCGCCCGACATGGACACATTGGGACAACTCGTCGTGTCCCGCATCCAGGCGGTGGAGGGCATCACGCGAACACTGACCTGCCCGATCGTCACGTTCTAACGCGTTCTACTCGCGCTCACTCGCGTATAGCGCGAGTAACCACGAACAGAAACCCCTAGGGGATGACTTTTTGCATCCCTCGGTAGGCGAACGCGACCAGCACGACGATCATCCCGCCGAGCGCTAGCAGCCCGTCCTGCGTCACTGCCCACGTCACATCGCCGAGGAAGCCCTGCCTCGCGAGAGCGAGGACGTAGGTCACCGGATTGACCGACGCGACGTCGTCGAGCCACCCGGTCATGAGCTCGACCGGCATCTGGGCCGTCGAGAGGAACGTCGACAAGAAGACGCCCGTCTGCATCAGCGGAGCGATCTGCTGAGTCTTGAACCGAAGAGCAAGGCCTATGGCCCATGCCCCCGCCGCGAATGCAAGCCCAAGTCCCGCGATCGTAAGAGCCGCGATCCCGACGATCCCGTCGCGGAAATGGGCGCCGGAGACGACGCCGACGAGAAGCATCAACGCAAGAGCGATCCCGGCTCGCAGGATCGTCGCTACGAAAGCACCCCAAAGCAACGCCGAGCGCGGCGCCGGAGACATCAGTATGCGGTCGTAAAAGCCGTTCTCTAGATCTCGCGCTAAGCCCATACCTGTCGTGATCCCGGCGAACGCACAGCCTTGCAATGCCGTGAACGGGACCACCCAGTCCAAGATGTGGTCGGCGGGGAATCCCGGCAGGTCCACGAGCGAGGCGAAAGGTCCGCTGAACGCGATCGTGAGAAACACCGGCATCACGAGAGACGGGATGAACGTCGACGGGACGCGCGGGATCAGCTTCACGCTCCGTTCCGCGATCCCCCACGTGACGGCCGCCGCCGACATCAACTGGTCTCCTTCAAGCGGCCGCGCAGAGCGAGTCCCGAAAGAACCAAGCCTGCCGCGAACAGAGCTCCCGCGATCGCGAGCGCGGTGACCAACCTCGACCAGCTGAAGCCCGCGATGACCTGGTAGCGCACGTCCTCGATCAGATACGAGAACGGGTTCGCCTCGGCAACATCGAGGAACCATCCCGACATCAGCGCACGAGGGAAGAACGCGCTCGACAGGAACATGATCGCGAACGCCATCGGGAACGCACCTTGGACGGCCTCCGATGATCCGGTCTTGAGGCCGAACGCGACCGAGAGAGCGCCGATCGCGGCCGCCACTACCGACGCGACGAGAGACAGTCCGAGCATCCCCACCAGACCCCCTTCGACGTCCAAGCCGAAGACGGTAGCGACCGCGAAGAAGAGCCACGCCTGTCCGAACGCGAATACGGCGACGCCTGCAACGCGGCCGACGAGGATGGACGATCGGGATGCGGGGGCCGCGATCATCCGCTCGAAGAACCCCCCTTCGATGTCAGTCGCCATGCTCGATCCAGCCGTCACGGCACCGAACAGCGCGCCCTGGATGACGGTCGTCGCGAACATGAACTGAAGGAACGAATCGACCTCCGGGAAGCCCGGGAGTTGAATGGATCGGTTCAGCGCGGCCGAGTTCAGGGCGAGGAAAAGCAACGGGAACGTCAGCGACGGGATCACGGCGATCGGGGTGCGGATCGTGCCTAGGACCGAACGACGACTGAGCGCGAGGTATTGAGCAGCAGTGCTCAAGTAACGACCTCTTCGGCAGAAGACGGGACCTCGGCCCCCTCCAATCGCTTTCCGGTGGCGAGCAAGAACACGTCGTCGAGAGTCGGCATGTGCAACTCCAGCGCGTGCACCTCGACATCGGCGTCGTCCAGTGCTCTGACGACGGCCGGCATGCGACTCGACCCACCGGCCAAACGGACCGCGACGACGCCATCCGATCCGGAAGCCGGTTCCCCGAACGACATCAGGATGCGCTCGACGTCGATCGCGTCGTCGGGGTGCTGGAGCGTGATCGTCAGCGTTGGATCCCCGACTCGCTCCTTGAGCTCCATCGGTGTGCCTTCTGCGACGATCTTTCCGGCATCGATGATCGAGATCCGGCGTGCGAGTTGATCGGCTTCCTCCATGTATTGCGTCGTGAGGAAAACCGTCGTGCCGAACTCGGTGTTGAGCTTGCGGACCTCGTCCCAGATCGTGACGCGGCTGCTCGGATCCAATCCGGTCGTCGGTTCATCGAGGAACAGCACCTGTGGCTCGTGGATGAGGGCGAGAGCGAGGTCGAGACGACGCCGCATCCCACCGGAATACGTTGCGACGCGCCGGTCTGCAGCGGCGGTCAGGCCGACGGTCTCGAGCAACTCTTCACCTCGGCGGACGCCGGCGGCGCGGGAGATCCCGTGCAGCGTCGCTTGCAATTTCACGAGTTCGCGGCCGGTCATGAGCGGGTCGATCGCGGCGTCCTGCAACGCGACGCCGATGGACCGGCGAACCGCGTCGGCTTCCGCGACCACGTCGTGGCCGGCGACGAACGCGCGGCCGGCCGTCGGACGAAGCAGAGTTGTGAGCATCCGAACGGTGGTCGACTTTCCCGCGCCGTTCGGACCGAGGAACCCGAATACATCACCGGCTTCGATCTGGAGATCGACGCCTGAGACAGCCTCGATCTTGCCGAAACGGCGAACGAGACGTTCGGTGACGATCGGCGCGCGGTTAGATGACATCACTTTCCTCAAACGCGGGAGCAAGGCAGGTATTCCGCCTCGGATTATCCTGGCGGCAACATGAGAAAGCTACGGGTTACATGCGCATAACGGTCATCGGAACCGGACATGTCGGGCTCGTCACTTGCGCGACCCTCGCCGCGCTCGGTCACGACGTTGTCGGGATCGACTCCGACGACGAGAAGATCAAGACGATCCGCAGCGGCCGCTCACCGTTCCACGAGCCCGGTCTCGAGGAACTGATGAACCGTGAAGTCTCGGGTGGACGCCTGTCGTTCACTACCGACCCGGCCGAAGCCATCGCGGAGGCCGAGGTGGTTTTCCTCTGTGTCGGGACTCCTCCGAAAACGTCGGGAGAAGCGAGCCTCGTCGCAGTAGAAAACGCCGCGAGACTCGTAGCCAAACATGCATCGCGGTCGGTCGTCGTGGCCGAGAAATCGACGGTTCCCGCGGGGACGGCTCAGCGCGTCAAGCGGGTGCTCGAGCTCGAACGCTCGGCGCACGAATTCCACGTCTGCTCCAATCCAGAGTTTCTTCGCGAAGGCCACGCGGTCGAGGACAACTTGCACCCGGAACGCATCCTCGTCGGTGCCGAGTCCGACGTCGCCTTCGAAGCGATGCGCCGCGTCTACGAACCATTGACCGCGAAGGGCGTGCGATTGATCGAGACCGACATCCAAACGGCAGAGCTCGCGAAGCACGCGTGCAACGCATTCCTGGCAATGAAGATCTCGTACATGAATGGGATCGCGAGGCTGTGCGAACGAGCGGGAGCCGACGTCGTGCAAGTAGCGGAGGTGATGGGGTCCGACTCGCGTATCGCGCGGGAGTTCCTGAACGCAGGAATCGGTTACGGAGGCTTTTGCTTCCCGAAGGACCTCGCCGCGTTCGATGCGCTCGCGCGCCAGCTCGGGTACGACTTCGGCCTGCTGCGGGAGGTCGCCAGGTTGAACGACGAGGCGATAGAAGTGGTGGCTGCGAAGGTGAAAGAGATCCTGTGGAATCTGGAAGAGAAGCACATCGCGTTGTGGGGACTCTCCTTCAAGCCGAACACCAGTGACACGAGGCTGTCGCCGGCGCTGAAGCTCGCGCGGAAGCTCCTGGACGAGGGCGCGCGGGTCGTCGGGTACGACCCGGAAGCACTTGCGAACGCGAAGAACGACGTTCCGGACCTCGAGCTGGCGAACGATCCTCTCGACGCGGCCCGAGGCGCGCACTGCCTCGTCGTCGCCACCGAATGGGACGAATTCCTAGGCGTCGATCTCGCGAAACTCAAGGAGCTGATGGTCTACCCGGTGGTGGTCGACGGCCGCAACCTGTTCGACCCGGCGGCGATGAAAGACGCCGGATTCTCGTACTACCCCACCGGACGCCCGGCGATCATCCAATAACTCGATGACGCGCGCGCTCGTCACCGGCGGTGCCGGCTTCCTCGGATCGCATCTATGCGAGCGTCTCCTCGACGAGGGGTGGGACGTCTTGTGCATCGACTCACTACTGACGGGCAACGAAGGGAACATCGAACGCATACGTGACCGAGATGGGTTTGCGTTCATGCACCAGAGCGTCGTCGAGGACATTGAGATCGATGGCGGCGTGGACTTCGTCCTGCACTTCGCGTCACCCGCGTCGCCGAGGGATTACCTCGATTACCCGATCCAGACGCTGAAGGTCGGCGCGGTTGGTACGTGGAAGACCCTCGGCGTCGCGAAAGCAAAAGGCGCGACGTTCATGCTCGCTTCGACTTCGGAGGTCTACGGTGACCCGCTCGTCCATCCGCAACCGGAGACGTACTGGGGCAACGTCAACCCGATCGGACCGCGCGGCGTGTATGACGAGGCCAAGCGCTATGCCGAGGCGATGGCGATGGCGTACCACCGGGAGCACGGCATCGACGTCAAGATCAACCGGATCTTCAACACCTACGGCCCTTTCATGCGACGGCAAGACGGACGCGCGGTTCCGAACTTCATCGACCAGGCGCTCAACGATCAACCCATCACGGTCCACGGTGATGGGTCGCAAACCCGGTCACTGTGCTACGTCGACGACCTCATCGAAGGCATTTTTCGGCACCTTCGTTCTGACCTTCACGGCCCCACGAACATCGGCAATCCGCACGAGGTGACGGTGCTCGAGATCGCCGAGACGATCAAGAAGCTCGCCGGTTCCTCTTCCGAGATCGTCTTCGCACCGCGACCGGTCGACGATCCAGAGCAGCGCCGCCCGGACATCACGCGAGCGCGTTCGGAGCTGGGATGGGAGCCGCAGGTCGCGATGGAGGACGGGCTCGACCGAACGATCGAGTGGGCTCGCGGAGCCTGGAATTAAGGAAGCGCCCTGAACACCTGCGTGCACATCAATCCGTACGGCCCTTCGTAAACACCGATGCCGACCTGATCGAACTCGTCGCGCAGGATGTTGGCGCGGTGATCGGGCGATTTCATCAACCCGGCGTGCGCTTCTTCGATCGTCGGTGCCAGCGCGAGGTTCTCACCGGCGGCTCCGTACGAGATGCCTGCATCGACCATCCGGTCGAACGGGTCGTCCCCATCTAGGTCCTCGTGCGAGAAGTACCCACCGCGATACATGTCTTCGGAGTGACTTCGTGCTACTTCTGCGCACGAGTTGCACCACCGCAGCAGATCCAGCCCACGCTTCCGGCGTTCGTCATTGATGGCCCGAAGCATCTCTCGCTCGGAGTCTCGCCGAAGAACGAGCCGTTCGTCGGTCGCCTCGAAGTTCGTCTGCTGGTAACCGGCGGTTCGGACCTCGTCGGGCTCGGCCCAGGCGCGTAGCGCGCTCAGCTCTTCGGACTCGTCGACCAGCGACGCATAGAACGTCCCGAATGGGCTCTCGTCTCCGGCGAGAAACTTCCCGCTCACCGAATCGGCGATCATCCGATGACCGTCGCTCTGCGGACCCCACAGAACGTCTAGCGAGAACAACCCCAGCGAGACCACGACCAAGATCCGAACGAGGGCGAACATCGCTCCACCGATCGAATCGAGCAGACGAGGTCCCGGGATCATCGTTGATCTAGCGGTCCTATAGCCGACGATAGTTCCGACGAGCCACGCGACGGCGAACAGCGTCACGGCGGCGATCGCTCTCGATGCGCCGGGCTCCGCGGGAGAGACGGCTCGGACGACTGCGGCGACCAACCCGGTTCCGAGCGCGACGAGGAGGATGCCGGCGACGATGCCGACGAGAGCGAATGCTTCGCGGATCGACTTCCGCGCCCACCCGCGCGCCGACGCCACGACCACGGTCGAGACGACCACCAGATCCAGGATCAGTGAGCGGTTCAAGCGCTCCGCTCGGGACGCCGGATAGACGGCCCCTGAAGGACGTCGTTCAACGAGCCGCTTCGAAACCCGGACAGGTCGAGGGTCACGTATCGGAACCCGAGACCGCGCAGCGTCCGCGCGATCGCATCCGCAAGCGCGGCCGCCTTCTCGATCTCGCCTTCTGGAACCTCGACTCGAGCGAGGTCACCGTGGTCGCGCACGCGGAGAACCTCGAAGCCGAGCGACCTGACGGCTTCTTCCGCCTCGTCGATCCTGCGAAGGCCTTCCTCGGTCACTCGAACACCGTAGGCGAAGCGAGACGCCAGGCATGGAGCCGCGGGTTTCTCGGCGATCGGGAGGCCCCACGCCGCCGCAAGAGCGCGCACGTCGTTCTTCGTCAGGCCCGCCTCCACCAAAGGTGCGGCGACCGCGTTCAACCGAGCGGCCGCGATACCCGGACGGTGGTCACCGAGATCGTCAACGTTCGTTCCGACGGCGATGGCGGCGTTCCTCTGGGCCGCGATCGGCGACAGCACATCGAACAACTCGGTCTTGCACCAGAAGCATCGATCGGCGGCGTTGCGGGCGTACTCCTCGCGCCGAAGCTCGTGCGTGGTGACCTCGCGATGCGAAAAGCCCATGCGCCGCGCGAGCTCGGATGCTTGTCGCCGCTCGCGACGCGACAGTGATGGGGAGACGGCAGTGACCGCGAGCGCGTCTTCGCCGAGAGCGCGATGGGCCGCAAGGGCGACTAGCGCCGAGTCGACGCCGCCGGAATACGCGACCACGACGGTTTCCAACGACCGCAGGAAGCGATCGAGGTCGGCTGCCTTCGCCTCCAAGCTCGCGTTCATGCCGTCATCTTCTCAAGTAGCCGCCGTGAGCGAGCCGAAAAAGTGATACGCATGCGCATGCATTCCGTCGCGGGCGTTGCTGCATCGGCCGAGATCCACGCAGCTCGGGAGGTGGAACGGCCGCTGGTGGAATTCATGCGTGACCCCACGCTGACGGTCGCGTGCGTGTTGCTCGTCGTCGTATCGGTGGGCTGGGTCGTCATCACGCGGCTGATCGTTCACCGGATGAAGAAGGCCGCGGTTCGGGGCGTCCGGTCTCCCGCCACCGACGCGATCCGTCCCGCGAAGGACATCTGGTCGATGCCGCCGTGATCATTCGATGTATCCGAGGTCCTTGAGATGCTCGGCTACGGCTGCGGCCTCGTCGTCCGAATAACCCGCTGAGACGTGACCCCGTTCGGCCGCGTGTCTAGCGGCGCGGACCGGCCTCGTGGTGAGGAAACCGGCGAGCGCATCGGTCGCGACGGTTCCGTTCAGTCCCTCCGGCACCGGAGCTTCGAGCAATGCCAGGACCGTGGGACACACGTCGTAAAGCGCCATCTCCGCAGACGACCCGCGCTCGAAATGAGGACCCGCTGCGACGAAGATCCCGAGGGGGCGATGATCCGCCGACCACGACTCCCGAACGCCGGCCAGGGCCTCGGGCGAGATCACGATCTCGTCGCTTGCCTCGCGTCCCGGGGCGACCCGATACCCGGCCGACCATGTGTCGAGGACGAGATCGGGCGCGAGGTGCGCGTGCGGACCGCGGTAGATGTCGTCGCGACGATGGACTTCGGCTATGGGTCGCCGGCCCGTCGCGGGATCTTCGATCTGCACCAGCGCGTCCGACAGTTCGCTCACGATGTCCTCCGCGTCCGAGGACGGAACGATCCCGTTCGGCTCGCGGCCTTCGAGGTTCAGCCACAGATCCGAGTGGAAACCGAAGAACGCGCGCGTGCGCGACCAATCGAAGGGCGCGAGTTGTCCCGACAGCTTCGCGGCCATCGCTTTGCGAGCAAGACTCGGCGCAAAACGGCGACCGGCGCGGCGCGCGACCGGTGGCATCGCCCACGCGACGGATGACAGCACCGAACGACGCGCCGACGTCGAGTACGACGCATCCCCGCGATCGACGAGCCAGGCACCGAGATTTACGTCGCCGTACAGCGGTCCGGCTCCGTGGTCGCTGACGACGATGACGTCGGCGTCGGGGAACGCGCCGACGATGTCGCCGGTCGCGCGGTCCATGGCTTCATAGACGCGGGTGACCGCGTCCGCCATCGGGTGGTCGCGGTCGCGGAACCGCCAGAAGAAGTGTTGCGCCCTGTCGATGTGAGGCCACACCGCATAGACGGCATCGGCCCCCGTCTCGCGGATCGCCCACGGCAGTGCCTCCCCTTGAGCGCGTAGCCCTTGCAGCAGGTCGTCCAGGAAGCGTTCGAGCGATCCGTGGGGGGCCCGGTCCAGGAGATCGTCGAGCGCCCACCGGCCCGCGAGCTGCGACTGCAGATCCTTTGGTTCGGTCATCTGCGAGCCGGGCGGGGCGCCGTATCCGGCGACCATCGCACCGGCGATGGGTTCGGGAGGAAACGTCATCGGTACGTTCCACACGAGATGCCGCACGTCGTCGGTGAGCTCCCACACCGCCGGAGCTCGCCGGTCGCGCGAGGAGAAGTAGCGACATTCGTAAGAGCCGGGCGCGCGGTACCAGGACCCGATGATCCCGTGGCCTCCGGCATCGCGGCCCGTGAACGCAGACGTCCACGCACAATCCGTCATGGGCGGCCACGTGGACCTCAGCGGCGCACGCCATCCCTTCTCGATCAACGAGGCCAGGACGGGCAACCGACCGCTCTCGACGAGCGGGTCGATGATGTCGAAAGTCGCCGAGTCCCACCCGAGAACGATGACTCGGGGACCCGTCACGGGGTCGTCGTCGGCGTCGGGCTTGGCGGCGGCAGTGTCGGTGTGGGTGGCGGCAGCGTCGGGCTCGGCGCGGGTCCGGGCTCGGTGACCGATCCGTCATCGGGGGCCCGATCGAAACAGAAGCGTCTGCAGTGACGTCCACTGATCATCGTCAGCGTGTGCCAGCTGAACAGCTTCGAGTCCCGACGACGCAGCTTCTGTAGAGGGATGGCGACGATCACGATCTTTCCCCGCGGGTGCCGGGTCCGCAGCGACCGGACCCATACGTCCTTCTTCCGCGCGCGGTCGCGATAGAGAGATCCGACCATCCGCCTCCCGTTCGACCGCACGAGCGCGTAGTAGTCGGCTCGGCGACTGCCGAACGTGTCAACGTAGATCAATATGAACCCGCGGTCCCACAACTGCTTAGGCGTCCACGGTGACCACGTCGTTAGCTTCCACTTCGCCGTTCTTGCTGTGACCATTTCCGCGCGTTTTATATCGAGACGCCCCCTGGTGTCGTTGGGATCACGGACGGGTGCATGACGCGCAAACGCGAGAAGAGGCGTCAGGACGGCAAGAACCAGCGCGATAACCGCGACCTTCTTGTTCATCGCCGTCGCAAAGAGGACGTGGCCTCGGTCGCCATCCACACCAAGAGCGCGCCGCCGATCACGACGAGCGCGCTCGGCAGTAGCTCGTTTTCGAAAGGCTCCACGAGCGACGCGGCGGGGCGCGAGACCAGGATGACTCCGGCCATGACCGCGAGCGCTGCGTTACGAGCGAGCAAGAGCCGGTAGTCGGATTCGCCGGATCCGCCGAAGCATCCGCATGGGACCTTGTCGGCGGCACGTAGTCCCCGCGTTCGGACGATCGCGGCCGAGAACGAAGCAACCAGTGCAAGAGCAGATGCGGCTCCAGCGCGGGTGGCCCCCGCGGCGAAGAGCGCCACGATCGCGACTTCCGTCAGCGGCACGCCCCACCGAACGACGCGGGCGCCGAGACCGGCGAAACCGAACCCACCGACCGCTGCCGCCCACGAGTGGCGCCGGACGAACTTGGCAACCGCGGCCCACGCGAAGGTGACGGTCAGGATCCAAGCGGCGATGGTCGCGAAGGGCGACGGGAGCAATTCCATCAAGAACGGCATCCTACGAGCCGCAGGCCGTTACGCTCGTTTTCGTGACTGGTATGTGGGCGGCGTCCTACGTCGTGTTGTGGGTCATCGTGATCGCCTTGTGCGTGATCGTCGTCGCGCTAGCACGGCAGATCGGGACGCTTCATCTGAGGCTCGGCCCCCGCGGCGCGCTCGAGCTGGACGAGGAGGGGCCGCCGCTCGGAGATGCACCGCCGCCGCGGGACGCACGCGATCTCGAAGGGAACCCGGTAACGGTGGGAGGGCCGGGGCGCCCACAGTTGCTCCTGTTCGTTTCGCCGGGATGCATGGTCTGCGGTCAGGTCCTTCCGTCACTGCCGGTCCTGGCGCGGACTCACGGACTCGAAGCGCTCGCCATCAGCGAGGAGGACGCGATCGAGTCGCGGCGGGAGCTCGGTAGGTATCGGGACGTCCGGGTCGTGAGCGGACACGAGCATTTTTCTGCCTACGCCGTCCCGGGGACGCCGTACGCGGTGGTGCTGGACGGCCTCGGCGTCGTGCGCGGGAAGGGAACCGTGAACAACCTCGAGCAGTTCGAAGGCTTGATAGCGACTGCACAACGACGCGAGCGGCAAGACGCGGCGGTATCCGCATGATCTTCGGAGAGACCGCGGAGCGCGCGGTAGAAGGACTCGCCTCTCGCACGAGCCGCCGCTCGTTCCTCGCGAAGCTCGGCAATGGCGTCGTCGCTCTCGCCGGTGGTGCGGTGGTCGCGTCGGTACTTAAACCCGAGAGAGCGGAGGCGTATCACATCTGTGGGCACACCTACACGACAGATTCGTGTCCGCATCCGTTCAAGCCGTATTCACGCGTCGACCGTTACGGATACCCGTTGCATCCCAAGAAGGGGTATCCGGTCGACGACAACGGCGACATCTACACGTCGCGCAAGCAGTCGCGGCGGTTGATGTGCGAGGAGATCGTGCCCGAGAAATACCCGTACACGGGGAAACCGACTTATGGCGGCGGTTGGCACCGTTGTTGCGGGGGCCGGATCAGACGTATCGCGGATTGCTGCTCGTACTCGCCGACGCGCATCAACGGTGATGCGTCGGTCGTGGGCTACTGCTACCGCGGCAAGCGCGTCTTCTGCATCGGGTACCGCGACCTCAACATCAGGTGCTAGCCGAACCGACCGTCGTTGCGCTGTTCGTCGCTTCGATCGTCGCGGGAATCTCCACCCTGTTCGGCCCCTGAGGGCTCTCGATGGTGGAGACCATCTCGCCCGTGGTCTACGGGCGCCGCTCGAACTACGTCGTCGCGATAGCACTGCACGCAGTCGCGGCAACCGCGACGGCAGCGGCCACGGGGGCGGTTCTCGGTGTCGTGGGACTCGCACTCGGCGGGCCGTGGGGGAACGCCGGAGCCGTCGCGGTGATCGTCGTCGCGCTCGCGTACGCGCTCCGGGAAGCATTCGGGGTGCCGGTCCCGCTTCCGCAGGCACGCCGTCAGGTCCCTGAATGGTGGCGGACGTTCTTCTCGCCGCCGATCGCCGCGACGCTGTACGGGGCCGGGTTGGGCGTCGCGTTCCTCACGTTCCTCAGCTACGGCACGTTCGTCGCGGTCGCCATAGGTGCGGTCGTTTCGGCCGATCCCATCCTAGGGGCGACAATCTGCGCCCCGTTCGGGCTCGCGCGCGGAATGGCGGTCGCGGTCGTCGGCTGGCGCTCGGTCGAGCCTGGAGCGGCGGTTACTTCGCTTGCCACCGCGGGGGCCACGGCAGGGCCCCGGCTTGTGAACGCGGGAGCGCTCGGGGCTATCGCCCTGGTCGCCTCGACGCAGATCCTCTACTAGCACCTACTTGTTGCGCCCGCCGCAGGGGCGGGGACGCTTGCTAATCGCGAGAACTCGCGTCAAAGTTCTGCTAATAGCTATTAGTAACGGCCCGCACTTGGTACTAAAGTACCGAGGACATCGAGCCGAGCTAGGGAGTAGCGCTTGTCCTTCGACCAACTGCTGCTCGTGGGGGTCGCGATCGGGCTTGCCCTCGTGGGTCTCACCTTCTTCGTCGGACGCAGGGACCGAGGCGCGCGACGTCTCGGACTCGACTCGCCAAAAACCGCGGTCGAAGGAAACGCTCCCGCGTCACGCGGCGAAGACACGACCGACGACGCGGTCGCCCGACTGGCCGAGACCGTCGGAGCCCTTCGGCGTCTCGCGGAGCTCAAGGATCAGGAGCTCGAACGCGACACTGCAACCCGAGATGAGGTCCGAACCGGATGGCGACCGCTCTCGCCCGCCGCGCTCTCGGCTCCCGTAACGACCGACACCGAAGTTCCCGATGTGGCACCCACGACCAGCGTCGTAACCGAGAACGCCGTCGCTGCGCCCGAGGCGCCAACCGAAACCGCACGACAACTTCCTCCGATCGTGACGGAGGTCTCGCAGGTGCGTCTCGATCCGAGCACGAAGATGCATCCCGACTCGGCGGCAAAACTGCGGCTCAGCGTGGGCCAAGCATTCACCCCCGCGGCGCCGGTCGCGCGCCGCGATCTGTTCGCCGGGCGCGAAGAGCAGCTCGAGACTCTGGTCGACGTCGTGTTCGAACGCGGCCAGCACGCGATCGTCTACGGCGAAAGAGGCGTCGGTAAGACGTCCCTTGCCACCATCCTTGCGCTCGTATTCGCGGACGAGCAGAGCAAACTTCCGATCCGCGTCAACTGCGATGCCAGCGATGACTTCGATTCGGTATGGCGGAAGATCCTCGACGAGCTCGAGCTCGCGCTCGACGCGAGCGCGAGCGAACTGCCGAAGGCCCGTGCCGCGCTAGATAGAGCTCTCGCGAGGCAGAAGATCAGCCCGAGCGACGCGACCCGGCTACTCAAGCAGGTCGCACCCGGCATCGAGGCGATCGTGATCATCGACGAGTTCGACACGATGAGCGACGAGCGAGCACCTCGGTTGTTCGCCGACACGATCAAGATGCTGTCGGACCAGCTCGTCCCCTCGACGGTGATCCTGCTCGGTGTTGCCGACACGCTGGACGAGCTTCTGACCGAACACGGTTCCGTAAGCAGGGCTCTCGTTCACGTGCACATGCCGCGTATGTCGGTGGTCGAGCTGAAAGACATCGTCACGCGCGGTCTCGATCTACTCACGATGGACATCGAGGACGAGGCTCTCGATCTGATCGCGCGGCTATCGCAAGGGTTCCCGCACTTCACCCACCTCCTCGCGCAAGCGGCTGCTCGCGCCGCTGTCGACGCGCAGCGCCCACTCGTGACGCTCGGCGACATGAAGGAAGCGACGGTGAAGGTCTCCGGACGCATAGAGGCATGGATCCAGGACGCTTACGAGAAGGCGACGGCAAGTACCCACGACGCCATCTACGCCGAGGTCCTCCTCGCCGGCGCGCTGGCGGGCACGGACAATCGCGGCTATTTCGCGGCCGCCGACGTCAAGAAGCCGATGACTCGGATCATGGGCCGGACCTACGACATCCCGAGCTTCATACGGCAGCTCAATGCGCTCTCGGAAGAGGATCGGGGGCCGGTGCTGGTCAAGACCGGGACCGAACGCAAGCACCGTTACCGCTTCGTCGAGGCGCAGCTGGGGCCGTACGTGATCATGCGGAGCTTGGGGGACGGACTGATCGACCCTGAGGCGCTTCGGGAGCTCAGCTCGAACGGAATGCCACCGGCGTAGACCCCGGTTGCACGGTCTAACGGTCCAGCGCTATCTTTAGCACTCAGGACTAGAGAGTGCTAAGAGCCGGGAGCGCCTTCGTGGCCCCGGACAAACCCAAGGAGGTAGCGCATGCCGAAGATCCTCTCTTTCGAAGAGGAGGCGAGGCGGGCTCTCGAGCGGGGCATGAACCAGCTCGCAGACGCGGTCAAGGTCACGCTCGGCCCGAAAGGCCGCAACGTCGTCCTCGAGAAGAAGTGGGGCGCCCCCACGATCACGAACGACGGCGTATCGATCGCCAAGGAGATCGAGCTCGAGGACCCCTACGAGAAGATCGGGGCCGAGCTCGTCAAGGAAGTAGCCAAGAAGACCGACGACGTCGCCGGTGACGGCACCACCACTGCGACGGTGCTCGCGCAAGCGATGGTGCGCGAGGGACTTCGCAACGTCGCCGCAGGTGCCAACCCGATCGCGCTGAAGCGCGGCATCGAGAAAGCCGTCGAGAAGGTCGTCGAGACCATCCGCGAGACGTCGCGCGAAGTCGAGGGCCGCG